>JAZKGH010000228.1:0-5578 GCA_040386055.1 Bacteroidota bacterium | reverse complement strand
TCAAAAGTTATGTTATTTAATGAAATCATAATGAGGGGGCGAAGGTACAGTTTTCAGTTCACTGTACACAGTGTTCGTTTACCAATAAGATGTGAATAAGGACAACAATGTTGTTTAAATGTAAATAATCCTGCCATTTACCCTTCAATACATTTGATAATCAACCTGCAAAAGTTTGTGTGTGCAAATTACCGAACAGTGTTTTACTTTCGCACCCTCAATAGGAAACCATGAAATTTTATAATCTATTAATTAAGTATCGTTTTTGGCTGGGTCTAGCAGCGTTAGTTCTGGGTGTAGTGGCTCAGGTTTACGTTGATATCTGGACAGCTATCATCTTATATTTCCTCTCCTTCGTAGCTGTTTTAACACATTTCATTATCGGCCCGTTACGTCTGGTGCAGGAACCTATGGAAAACGGGGACGTTGAAAAAGTGCAACAAATTATTGATTCCGTATGGTTTCCCCGTTTGTTGATTAAACCTATCCGCAGCAGTTATTATACGCTGAAAGCCAATATGGATATGGCTTCGCAAAACTTTGCATCGGCAGAAATAAATCTGAAAAAGAGTGCCTCATTGGGTTCATCGATGAATGAAACGGAAGGTGCCAATAAATTGCAACTGGGTATGCTGGCTATGCAACGCAGTGATTACAAAACAGGCGAGAAGTATGTGAAAGAAGCCCTGAAGGCTGGTTTGCCCGATAAAGAAAGCGAAGCCATGGCGCACTTGGCAATGGTAAATGCTTACTTAAACAGAAGAGAGTTTAAAGCGGCCAAAGATTTTTTCAGAAGAGCCAAAGCCTGTAAACCTAAACAAGAGCAAACCGTGAAACAGATTAAGGACATGGAAAAATACCTGAGCAGAATTCCGGGATAGGCTCGTTGGTTCTAATTGAAAGCCGATGCACGATTGAGTTGTATCGGCTTTTTTGTTGCGTGTTCGTGATTGGCTTTTAGCCTTTAGCTGTTGGCAGTTTTGTGGTAGGAAATTGTTTTCACGAATAGAGAAATATAAAAGAAGATATACAGAGCATTGTCTTGCGGGATCACCACCCAAAACGATTGCAGGCAATCGTTTTCGCCCTCCTGGGAGGAGGGCAGCTTCCTTGAGATATTCGGTAGCTTTCAGCCACCAAATCTCTTGTTTTTTATCCGTCACTATTAACCTTATCAACTATTTACTTTACTTTAGTTGTAATCAAAATATATATGAAACAACTGATACTCTCACTTTTAATTCTTTTTTCATTCACACTTCACGCTCAATCATTGAAGGTGATGACGTATAATATCCGTTACAATAACAGTGGCGATGGTGTGAATAATTGGCATCACCGAAAAGAAAAGGTGGCCGACCTGATTAAAAAATACAATCCCGATGTATTGGGTGTACAAGAGGCATTGCATGGGCAGATAAAGGACCTCACAAAAATGCTCACAGAATACGCGTATGTGGGTGTTGGTCGCGATGATGGAAAAGAAAAAGGTGAATACGCAGCTGTTTTCTATAAAAAGAGTCGGTTGAAAGTATTGAAGAGCGGATCCTTTTGGCTTTCAGAAACACCTGACATTCCGGGTAGCGTAGGGTGGGATGCGGCCCTCACGCGTATGGCTACCTGGGTGGAATTTGAAGATGCTGAAACACAAAAACAATTCCTTTTGACCACGAGTCATTTTGATCATATGGGCGCTCAGGCCCGACTTCAAAGTATTTTTAAGCTGAAAACGTGGTTTAGTTCCTATCCATCCAAAAAACCTGCGGTGTTATGTGGAGATTTTAATTTTCAACCTGCTGAAGAACCCTATAAAGCATTTTTCAGTGGTGAAGAGAATTGGAAAGATTCACGCCCGGCAAGCAATACACAAGGAACTTTCTGCGGATTTGAAAAAGGGAAAATGGAGTGCAATACCATTGATTATATTTTCCATACAGTAGAATGGAAGGTCGAAAGCTTTGATGTGATAACAGATAATAATGGCACGTATTATCCTTCCGATCATTTACCTGTTCTGGTTACGATATCATTACAGTAACAATATCTCTGTGAGCCTTGTGCAAGCTTAGTGTTAAGCAAAATAATTTATCTTACGTCTTAGAACACACTTAAGATAAAACATTATTTCTGCTTCTCATATTGCTGTATATCTTCATAGAAGAACTCCAGCTGAACACCGGCCATTTTAAACATGGCTTCACTTTCTCCACCCGAATGGTATTTGCGTTCGCACACCACACGTGTAATGCCACAATTGATAATTAACATGGCACATACGCGGCAAGGGGTCATACGACAGTATAGTGTTCCTCCATTAAGTGAAACACCATTTTTGGCAGCCTGACAAATGGCATTTTGCTCGGCATGCACGGTACGTACGCAATGTTCTGTAATAGTATCATCTTCATGAATCATTTTTTTCATCTGATGTCCAACTTCATCACAATGTGGCAACCCTACAGGAGAACCTACATAGCCCGTAACCAATAGTTGGTTATCACGGGCTATTACGCAACCGCTTCGGCCACGTCCACATGTGGCACGTTTACTTATGGCATCCATCACCTCCATAAAATATTGATCCCAGGTTGGACGGATATATGTTGTTTCGTTTGATTCTGTCATATTACTTCAGTTTAAATCACTTCAATTTTCCTAATGCACTATCAACCTGCTGATACAATTCATCAAAAGTTCCATCATTCAAAAAATGAATATCGGCCAGTTTCATGCAGGCTCCTACATTTTGTTTGTTCGGATCATCGGCTTTCATTTCCCGTTCTTCATTTTCCTCAAAGGTTTCGTATGATACCATGTCTGTTTCGGAACCACGTTTTACAATACGCTCGTATCGTATTTTGCGATCAGCATCAACAGAGAATAAGGTGAAGTTACCTTTGGATTTCAATTCGGTAATTTCACCAACGGTGCGAATACTTTCAATGATACAGTTTCCACCATGCTGGAAAGCTTCGTTAAACAATTCTTCGGCAATAAAACTGGGCTTGTTATTGGCTCGCAGTTCGTTGGCTACAACCACCATCGAATCACGGTTTACCGGCATTCCGCGCTGTTCAATTATTTTGATAAGATACCCTCGCACAGAATAGTGTTTAAATCCGTGTCGGGAGGTTAAATAGTCAACAATGGTTCCTTTGCCGGCACCTATTGTTCCTGTAATACCAATTATTTTCATACTAACAATTTGCACCAATATAGGAAAGGAAATGTATTAAGCAAACAGGCTAATAAATCAATTCGGGATCGTTCTTGAAAGAATTGCCGATTAGTCTTTGCAAACCTAGTGAGCCTTGTGGTAAAATCTGACATACAATTTCAACCACAAGGCTCACTAGGTTTGCACAAAGAACACTATGTAGAAGAATTGAAACAATATTAAAAACTAATCAATACCTAACCATTCTTTGGCAGTTTTACTAAGCATCTGCGCTTTTTGTTCGGTGGTTAAATCCTGCATCAATTCAATGAATTTGCCATGCTCCAAATCTCCAAGCGGGAACGGAAAATCACTGCCCAACGCAATACGTTCAGCTCCGAAAAGTTTTAAATTATAGCGCAAAGCATCTTCATCGTGCACCAAACTATCAATGTAAAATTTCTTTACATATTCATATGGGTCGGCTACATGATTGATGTTGCAAAGGTCGGGGCGGGCATGGTAGCCGTGGCTTACGCGACCAATAGTATGTGGAAAGCAACCTCCGCCATGAGCAAACATCACACGCAGTTTGGGGAACTTATCGAAGATACCTCCGAAGATCATGCTGCAAATAGCGCGGGAAGTTTCGGCAGGCATACCCACAAGCCAGGGAAGCCAGAATTTTTTCATTTTATCCTGGCCCATCATATCCCAGGGATGCACAAAAATACACATGCCCAACTTTTCAGCAGCTTCGTAAAAGGGATGGAAGCGCTCATCATCCAGATTCATATCCAGGATATTGGTAGCGATCTCTACACCGGGTAAATTCAATTCATGTTTGCAACGGTTCAGTTCTTCAATGGCCAAAGCAGTGTCTTGCATGGGTAAGGTTCCTAATCCAACAAAGCGGGTAGGGTAATCGCGTTGGATCTGTGCTAAATGATCATTGATGTAGCGGCTCCATTCAAGGGTATGCTCAGGTTTTGCCCAGTAGTAAAACAACACGGGAACAGTTGATAATGCCATCAGTTGCACACCATGTTTATCCATGTGTTGGATAATGGCTTTAGGATCCCAGCATAAATCATCAATGGCACGAAAAAAGGAGCCATCGGCTTTCATCATATTGGCACGACCGGGTTGGTAGTGGTCTAAATATATAAATTCATCACCATAACCGTAACGTTCTTTCAGGTTGGGAATAAATTCAGGTAGGATATGTGCGTGTACGTCTATTTTATTCATGAAGAGTGCTGTTAGCTACTAGCCCTTGGCAATTCTAGCTAACAGCTAATAGCCAAAAGCTAACAGCAGTATTATACAAATCTCGGGTCTGATTCCATTACATGTCCGCATTTTTTGCAGGTACGTAAATCCAAGGAACCGTAGAATTCTTTGAAGCGTGGTAAAAAGTCGGTTTCAATGTCAATTAACTCAAATTTGTATTCGTGCAATTTGTTATTGCAGCTTTCACAATACCATTGGAGGCCGTCAATTAATCCCTTTCCTTTGCGAACACGTTCAATCACCAATCCGATTGAACCTTCGCTGCGTGAGGGAGAGTGGGGTGTGTTGGCGGGACATAAAAACATATCACCGGGTCCTAATGGAATGTCAACGGCTTTACCATCTTCCTGAATACGTACATTGATATTTCCTTCCAGCTGGTAAAACAATTCCTCTGTTTCGTTATAGTGGTAATCCTTGCGGGCATTCGGGCCGGCAACTATCATCACAATATAGTCGGTTCCTTCCGGATACAGATTTTTATTGCCAACAGGTGGTTTAAGCAAGTGACGGTTTTCTTCAATCCATTTATTCAGGTTGAATGGTTTTCTGACTGCCATGTTCTATATTGTTTATTGTGGGGCAAGTTAAGGTTTTTTGGTAATTATGTTAATGGAGTTAATAGGGTTGTCCCGATAGCTATCGGGAGTTAATGGTAGCGTATTTTTAAGTTGATCATTAGTCATTCTGATTTTTAAAATACGCCTCAGGAAATTGTTGGCAATTTGGATTTCAGTTTCAACAAAATATTACTTCATCATCAATGTTCTGTTAAGGTAAGCCATTGTATCAATATCGGTAATGTGGAAGTCAGCAGCTGCCTTTTCCAGGCTGGCTTTGGTTGCTTTCTCAAAAACATCTGTTCCATAACTACTGCCCGGTGAAGTGAGCCTGATATTAAAGTCGAATAATTCAAATTGGGTATGATTTCCATAGGCAACGGGAAAAGGAAATGTATCCTGTTGATCAATAAGGAATAACCCGTTTTTATAAAAGAAGTAATTCATTCGTGTACTGGAACCGGTTGATAGTCCTTGTATATCAAGAGTGTTCATATTAACCAGCGTAAAGGAAAAGGCTCCCCAATCTTCATATTTAAAAACTTGTTTTGGATTTATCTTGTTGGAG
>JAZKGH010000227.1:8948-15023 GCA_040386055.1 Bacteroidota bacterium | reverse complement strand
AGAAGAACAGCATACGAATTTTAATTCAGCAGAAGCAGTGGTAACAGAGACTGATCTGAAAACAAAACAGAGTCCGGTAAAAACTACTATTGGAGGGCCAGGCCAACCTGAGATGCAGTCTTTTCAGTCTGTAAATGCCAATAATATGGTCGACCTATTTAGTGGCGATTTTTCTTATAATATACCATTGCTCGATGTTGGTGGATATCCGTTGGGGATATCATACAGGAGTGGGATTACAATGGACCAGGAGGCAAGTTGGGTTGGTCTTGGATGGAATATAAATCCGGGAACTATTATGAGAAATACTAGGGGATTACCGGACGATTTTAACGGTACAGAAAAAATAACAAAGCAATATAATATAAGGAAGAATTGGACGGCTGGGATAACCGCTGTTGCAAGGCCAGAAATATTTGGATTGAGCATCCCCAAAATTGGTTTGAATGTCGGTGCATTTTATAATAATTATTGTGGTGTTGGGTTTGAATTGGGGGCGAGCGCTAGCGCCGACTTTAAGAATATGGTTACAGCAAAAACAACAGATGCTAAAACGGGTGAACAAAAAATCGACAGTAGTTATACTACAAGGGCAACCGTCTCCTTGTCTTTCGCATTAAATTCTCAACAGGGGCTGAATATAGATGCAAGTATGATGAGGAAATTTGGCAAAGAGGAGTCTCGGATGAATGGACAGGGTACAGTCGGTTTAGGATACAACTCACGTGCAGGCTTACGGGACATTACTATATCCGGCAGTGAACAGTCAAACTATAAATTTGCAAAGAACCTATCATATAGCCACACTTTTTCCTTTGCTAAAACCTCCTATACACCGACAGTCTCAATGCCTTTTACAAACTTTGGATTTTCACTATCAATTAAAGGAGGCGGAGCATTATTTGGCTTTCATCCACTTGGTGCACTTAGAGGATATTATTCCAGTCAGTTTATATCTGCAGGGGATAAAATAGATAGTTTACCAGCATATGGGTATATGCATTATCAGAAAGCAAACCGGAATGATAGGGCTCTACTTGATTTTAACAGAGAAAAAGATATTACCTATCGTGAGAGTACGCCTCATACATCAATCCCTCTTTACACGTATGACACATACTCAATATCAGGGGAAGGTATTGGAGGATCATTTAGGCCATACAGGGGCGATGTAGGATATGTAAGGGATCATTTGCTCCGAACAAAAAGTGGTAGCGGTGGGATCGGAATTGATTTGGGGGGAGGTCCCAATCTGGCTCACTTTGGAGGCGATCTGCATTTCAATTTTTCAGAACTCACCAATAACAGATGGGTAGCAGGTAATTTAATGGAGCGGAATGTAAGATTTAATAACTCGGATTCTAACTATGAGGCCGTGTACTTCCGCAACCCAGCTGAACAAACTTCCAATACACAAGATTATTATAATAAAATTGGCGGTGATGAAGTGGTACGAATAAAACTTGCTAGAGGAGGATTAGAGCCCATTGCAACAAATACATTGCAACGTTATGATAAGCAAACATATAAAGGTGATGTAACTGTTTCTTCTAAAATCATTAAAGACAACCGTGATAAAAGAAGTCAGGTTATTTCTTATCTCAATGCTGAGGAAGCATCCAGTGCAGGTCTTGATACCGTAATAAAATCTTATCCAATAAATGTGTTTCCGCGGGGTACCTGTGATAATGGATATGAAGTTATTCACCGGAATGATGGAGTTGGAGGAACAAGGAAACCGCATCATATTTCTGAAATGACCGTTCTTAATGGGGATGGGAAAAGATACATCTATGGTATTCCGGCGTACAATCTCTCACAAAAGGAAGTTACGTTTGCTGTAAAGGCAAGCAATGGGAATGTAAGTACCGGATTGGTTTCTTATACAGCAAATACTGATAACACACCTAACAATCCGAACGGGAAAGATAATTTTTTTAGTAGTGAAACAACGCCGGGATCTGCTCATTCTTTTTTACTCACAGGTGTTTTGTCCTCTGATTATGTTGACAGAACCAGCAATGGTATAACAGAAGATGATTATGGTGATGCGGTGAATTTTAATTACTCCCGTATGAAGTGGACGGTAGGAGCTGGTACAACCAGCAGTTTTAAATGGCGGGCTCCCTACCAACAAGATTCCGCATCTTACAACGAAGGATTGAAAACGGATAAGAATGATGACAAAGGAAATTATGTTTATGGAGAGAAGGAAATCTGGTATGTAAATTCCATCGAATCAAAAAGTATGATCGCTTTATTTATTCTTGATGGCGGTCATCGGGCTGATAATATCAGCGTGATAGGAGAAAATGGAGGACAGGCTGATACTTCTTATGGCTTGAAGCGCTTAAAGCAAATCAAATTGTATTCGAAATCTGATTATTATAAAAATCCCACTACAGCAAGGCCAATTAAAACAGTGCATTTTGCATACTCCTACCAGTTATGCACAGGCTCGCCTTCAGCTGTAGGAGGTACAGGTAAATTAACACTTGATTCTTTATGGTTTACCTATAACGGAAATGCTCGTTCTGCAAAAAGCAAATACAGGTTTAATTACAACGCAAACAACCCTTCCTATATTGGACGGAATAGTGACAGGTGGGGCAACTATAAACCTTCAAGTGACAACCCTAATACTCCTGCCCTTACCAACGCAGAATATCCCTATGCAACTCAGGAAAAGGATAAGGCAAATGTTAATGCCGGTGCTTGGAATCTAACACAGATAAAGCTTCCGTCGGGAGCAAGAATATCCCCTCAGTATGAATCTGACGATTACGCTTATGTGCAGAATAAAAGGGCAATGAACATGTTTAGAATTGTGGGAATGGGCTTAACAAATAACTATTCCCAGGCATCACAACGTTTATATGACAATCAGCCTGAATTGAAGGATTACCGCTACGTTTTTATAAGAGTTGGTTCTCCTGTAACTAATGCTGATGAAGTGTATAGGAAATATCTTGAAGGAATCGAGAAACTATACTTCAAAGTATCTGTTAAAATTCCCGGCGTATCAGGAACTAACGCTTACGAACAGGTTCCTTTTTATGCCGAGCCGCAGACCGGTGAATACGGGGTTTCCGAAAATAATGTTATATGGATAAAACTGAAAGAATTCGGCAGTGATCAGTGTTTTCCGGCAATAGCTGCCATCCAGTTTTTAAGAATGAATCTGCCGGGAAAGGCATATCCTGGCTCTGACGGGATTGGAGATGATACAGGACCGGCACCTGCAATTAAGGCTATATTGGGGATGGGGGCTCAATTTAAAGATGCTGTTGTTGGGTTCAATAAAAGTAAACGGCAGGGGGGTGTATGCCGGGACTTTGATAGTTCACGGTCATTTGTCAGGTTGAATACCCCTGACTATTATAAGTCGGGTGGAGGTTACCGGGTTAAAAAAATTATAATAGCGGACAACTGGACTTCAATGACAGGTCAAAAAGAATCATATTATGGGCAGGAGTATGATTACACAACTAGAAAGCAAATTTTTTATATAGCGGGCGGTGTAACGCAAGTAAAAACAATTAGGATAAGCAGCGGTGTGGCAACGTATGAGCCCAACGTTGGAAATGAAGAAAATCCGTTCCGCCAACCTATTGAGTACCAGGAAAACGTAACTCTGGCGCCAACAGATTATTTTTATTCGGAGTATCCCTATTGTGAAGCCCTCTTTCCATCTCCTTCAGTGGGATACAGTAAGGTTACAGTAAGCAGTATTAATAAAAGAAATTTAAAATCTTTCAACGGATGGGAAGAATCAGAATATTATACCAGTTATGATTTCCCCACAGTAACAGACTTTACCACTTTTGACGGTGACAGCAGGAAGAAAGGTAAACGTAAATACAGCGTTATAAATTCTCTCTCATTAAGGCGAACTACATTGTCCCAGGGTTTTAAGATTGATCTCAACGATATGAATGGAAAGGTGAAATCTCAAAAATCTTATGCGGCTAATGATTCTCTTAGACCAATTTCATATACCATTAATTATTTCCGAACGCAATACGATAATATACATGGAACCTATTTGTCCAATACCGTTCCTGTAATGGACTCTGCAAACGGATTAATAAATCCTGAAGGCACGGTGGGGAAAGACATAGAGTTAATGATGGATTTCAGAGAACAGACATCAATGAACACATCGGTGGCAGTAAATTTGAATGCTGAAACAATGGTATTTGGTATTGTCCCCGTTGTTATACCTCCATTCTTCCCTGTGATAGGTATTGATGATACTAGGTATAGATCAGCAGCAACAGTAAAAATAATCCAGCGCTATGGAATACTTGATAGTGTACTTCACTATGAAAAAGGTAGCCTGGTGTCCACTCACAACGTTGTATATGATGCTCAATCAGGTGAGACTTTGTTGTCACGAACTCAAAACGAATTTAACGATCCTGTATATAATTTCAGCTATCCTGCTCATTGGGCATACAGTGGGTTAGGACAGGCTTATAAGAACATTGATGTGATGTATTCAGGGATTACTTTTCGGAAAGGTATACTCGAAAATCCAGTGGCACAAAAGGTGAACATGAAGCATTTTGAAAGTGGCGACGAGATTTATGTTTATACAGCCTCACCCTATGGCGCATTTCCTGACGCATGTGGCACAAGCACCTGCTGGACACCAAAAAGTCCCGTCAACAAAATATGGGCTGTAAATACAAATAAAAATAACGGTGGTGACGACTTTTTTGTATTTATGGACGCATCAGGAACTCCTTATGAAGGTGAGAATGTTTATATGCGTATTATACGCAGTGGTCATCGAAATATGCCGGGGAAAGCGGTGGCAACCATTAACAGTTTGGCTGATCCACGTAAAACAAGAATAGTAACCGGAGGTAAAACAGAGCATTATGTAGAATTTACCGACAGCACTAAGATTATTAATACAACAGCAGCTTCTTTCAAGGATATTTGGAAAGTGGACGACAGGCTATATCAAAAACAAGTCGTTGATACTGCTGATAGTGTTCGTCATAACCCTCCGGGGTACACGATTTGTCGGGGAGATCGGATTTCACAATATTCTTCAGCGGGAGCATATGTTTACGATCCTGGATATGATGTTGATGGCATGATCTTAGCCGGCGACTCTATTCCGCTATCAAATGCTTTTTGGCATAGCTCAGCACCTGTACATCTCACTCCCCTTGCGTATCACCCCCGTAATTCGGGATGCGGACCTACAAGGCCTCAATCAAGATCGGCATCTTTTGATTCTACTCAAGGATCGGGCTCCAATATGGTGCTGGAAATTTCTTCGCTTGAATCTGGATGTGCATATGCTGATTCTAGTGACAAATTGGGTCCTTTAAACAGATGCGGCATCTGGGCTTGCTGCGATAGTGGTGGAATACGTAGAGATTTGACTTGTACTTTTTTTGGATTTTCAAAAGCAGTTTATACTCCCTATTCGAAGACTTACTATATAGGTATGGCTGCAGACAATGAATTTCGATTTAAAATTGACGGACAGATATTCCGGCAGACCCTCGCTACTGATGGAAACGATTCCACCAATAGGAATTTCCAGATTTGGCATATATATCCTGTTTTCTTATCAGCAGGTTTTCACATTATTGAAATGTCTGGCCTGAATGTTTCGTCGTATGTATCCTTTGGAGCAGAAATATATAACAATAGTAAGTCAGAATTATTTAATGCTACTAGTTATGATGATCTAAATCTTGTTTTTAGTACGAAAGACCTGATCGGTGCCCAATTTGAAACGGGCGTCTATACCTGTGATAGTAGTTATGCTTTATACACTGCTGATGGCGACACTGCCAACTACCGGTGTATTAAGTATGTTGACACCTGTATTTCACGTTTCAATGAATCATATGTGAACCCCTATGTTGAAGGAATTTATGGAAACTGGCGGGTTGATACTTCCTTTGTGTACTACGGCAAAAGAAAAGAAACCCTGGCTACCACTCTAATGGATATACGAAGAGCCGGAACTGTTGTTGGATATCATGATTTCTGGAATTTCGCAGACTACAGTAATCCCGACCCGGTTAAAACGAGGTATATTTCAAG
>JAZKGH010000227.1:0-8938 GCA_040386055.1 Bacteroidota bacterium | reverse complement strand
TACTTCTGGAGCGGCAAACAAGGTTTGGTCATGGAATAGCACCATTACTGCCTATAATCTAAAAGGATATGAAATAGAAAATAAGGATCCTCTGGGGAGACATACTGCCGGCCTGTATGGTTATAATCAGCAGTTACCCGTAGCTGTTACTAATAATTCCAGGGCTATGGAAACGATGTTTGATGGGTTCGAGGATTATGACTATCAGTCAGATTGCGGTAGTAATGAATGCACACCCAAGAGGCACGCAGATTTTGGCGATATACAATCATATATTGTCTCAAACGAAAAACATAGTGGGAGATATAGTTTAATGGTCACTGATAATGACTCCGTGTTGCTAAAGGGAGATGTGATCACTCAATCTTTGGCAGATACTCTATTTGGATTTGATATGGAGGTGCCGTTACAAAGTTGTCCTGATAGTGTGTATGTTGTAAGTAAGTACGAAGGCACTGGTTTTGTCTGTAGCGGCGCATCACCTTGTCCTTCTTTAACTGACACCGTTGATAACTCTGAAGGTGGTTCACCTGTTCGTACATGGAGGGGCTATTTAATACCAGAGACCAGTGGCGAGTATAAATTTTTGTTTAAAAAAATAGATGATGAGGTAGATTTCAAAGTTACTGAAAAAAGAACCGATGGAACTGATACAATTATAGAGAACGTGACTAATCTAACAGGGATTGTTACGAGATCAGTTAATCTTGTCTATGGGAAAATCTATGAGATTGAAGTCAAGCTCCATAATAGTGGTAGTGGACCATACAGTTTAATCTTTAAATGGCAAACACCTCCCATGTTATGTGCCGGAATATCATTTGACTTTATACCTAATAAATACATATATGCTTCTTTGGGAACCGCACGGGCACGTACTTCTGCCTATCGGATTTTTAAAAATTATTATTCGTTAAATACCGCAGGTATCACTGGTTACGGTTTAAACAGAAAATTAACTCTTCTTAGAGGTAAAAAAATGATCTTAAGTGCATGGGTAAAAGAAGCTCAACTCTGTAAAACCCCGGGATATGAAAACAACAATATTGGTATTTATTTCGATGGCTCTCATAACGCTACATTTACTCCAACTGGGAATATCATAGAAGGATGGCAACGTTATGAAGCTGAATTCATCGTTCCGCCTACCGCACAAAACTTTGCAATTTCTTTAAAGAGCAGTTCCGGCTCAGTTTACTTTGATGATATACGGATGCATCCATTCAATGCCAACGAAAAAAGTTTTGTGTACAACTCAACAAACATGAGATTGATGGCAGAGTTGGATGAGAATAATTACGCTTCCTTCTATGAGTATGATGATGAAGGAACGCTGACAAGGGTGAAGAAAGAAACACAACGGGGAATAAAAACTATTCAGGAAACAAAAAGCGTGTTAACCCAAAAATAATCAGTGAATGATGTACGGAAAAAACAAAATAGTATTTTCTTTCAGAAGTTTTCTCATAACGATTGTAATGGCAAATTTTATGTCAATTGCAAAAGGACAGGCTGACTTTACAGCCGAACTATCAGCACTTCAGTCCGCATACAAAAATGCGCCGAGCCTGAGCTTTAATATTCAATATACGTATGCCGATGAGAGTAGCCCGGGAATTGTTCTCGACTCATCACTTGGTAAATTCAGGATTAGCAGGAACAGGTATTGGGGATACATTGACAGTACTGAATTTATGCAAAATGACAGTGTTTCTGTAGTGGTTTACAAGCCGGGGAAACTTATACATGTAAATACGCCCTCGGACATATATCCACAAGTCACAGGGTTTGCCTCACTGGAAATGATTTTGGGAAAGACCGGTTACTCTTCGTCATTGGAATATTCAGGCAGGCAGAAAGTAATTGCAATTACTATTCATGAATCAGAGAGCCCATATAAAAATTTCCGGTTATTTTATGATTCTGTTTCTCACTATTTAACGCAAATGATGTATACGGTAAAAGATGAATATGTATCCGGGGAAAATAATGAAAACACCTCAGGCACTTACAGAAAATATATTATTGTGAAAGCGGAATACAGCGATTACAATACATCAGCATTTAGCGAATCCACATTTGCCACTGGAAACTATTTTATTCATACCAATGGAAAACAGGAACCGGTACCACCTTTTGAAGGATTTGAAGTTTTTCTTTCGTCCCCTAAACTTTCATCCAATCAACAACCATTACACTAAAGCTTATGGCAACTCATACTAAATATTTCAGGGCGGCAGCAATCATAGCTTGTCTTCTTTTTGGTATCGGCGTTAAAGCTCAAACCATAGAGCAACCAATTATACAGGTTTTAAAAGGAAACAGTGGACAATTGAAGAAAGACTCTTCAAGAGTTGTTGAAGATACCAAGTGGTGGGCATCGGATCCCGCTTTGGATGTATCGGGGGCATATCGTATAAAGAATATCATTTCTCTCAAACTGAATGAAGATACTCCAGCCATTATGAAACCCAGGTTTAGTGTAACGGTTAAGATTAAACTATTTATTACCGACAAGGATAACAATATTGATTCCTCTCAAACTCCAACTCTTACCATAAACTATGATACTCTTACAGGAGCTTCATATAATACGCAGAATGTACTTACTTTTTATAATGCGTACCGGGTAGGGTTAAGAATTCTCAGTGTTGACAGTGCTTATGTACCATCTTCGGTAACCCCCAAGCCTCCCGTTACTATTTTCGCCCAGATAGAAAATGAGATGCAAATATTACGGGAGTACAATTTTACATGTGATACATTAATAACAGATTTGCATAACTTGAGGGATTCAGGAATTGTAAATGGGGAATTGCAAGTATATTGGGATAACGTACTTGGTGCCACAGAGTATGATCTTGAGTGGGTGTATATAGACAATGAGTCAATGACTGATGCCACCCTCTATAAAACTGGCGGGATGCCTGACGGAAACAAAATATTTTCAGGCAATGCCACAAGGGTTACTATCAGTGAAGTCTCATATGATATTCCGATGCTCTACCCAGAAGATGGAGTTTTATTTTACCGTTTCAGGCCGGTACAGAATAAACCGGGAAGCCGACGAGATGAAGGAAAATGGAGTTCCGAGAATACAAGCGGTATAAAATCCCATACGGATTTTCCAGGACATGAAATCGATTTGAACTGGCAGGCGACTACCAGCTTTGCAGAGGACGGAAAGAGGAAGTCTGTGGTGCAGTACTATGATGGCAGCTTGCGTTCACGCCAAACCGTTACAAAAGATAATACGACTAACACAACTGTTGTAGCTGAAACTTTTTATGATTACCAGGGCCGTGCAGTAATCCAAGTATTGCCTGCGCCTACACTAAGCAATATAATCAGCTATTCCCGGAACTTTAACAGGAGGGTTACATCAGATTACGATTTGGGTTATACGAAAGATTTGTATGACACGTTGATAAACCCAAGCGATTACTGTGACTTACCAGCACCGCCTATGGGCAAAGATAGTAGTGGTGCATCAAGGTATTACTCAACTAGTAATCCGGAAGCATCTATCGGATTTAATAAATTTATTCCTGATGCTGAATTATATCCTTTTACAGAGACACGTTACTCTCAGGATAATACAGGAAGAATATTGAGCCAAAGTGGGGTAGGAAATAGCTTTAAGATTGGTAGTGGACATGAAACCAAATACTATTATGGCAATCCTGATCAAAAAGAAATCGATGCCCTCTTCGGGACAGATGTTGGCCATGCGTCTCATTACTTCAAAGATATGGTACGTGACGCAAACGGTCAGTACAGTGTAACCTATGTTGATATGCATGGCCGTACCATCGCAACAGCACTGGCAGGTAAAGTGCCGGCATCATTGGATACTCTTCCTTCTTTCAACGAGAGGACTATTACCGAAAAACTGGCAGACTCTACTAATAATATAGTAATGGATTTAGTACTGGAATCAAGCCGGTCAATTTTAGTACCCAGTGTTGGTGATTATGTATTTAACTATACCCTTACGCCTGACAGTCTTCGCCTGAGGGCATGCGACAGTAGTTATGTTTGTTATGACTGTTTGTATAATCTTGAAATTGTAATTACTGATGAATGTAACAACTGCCATCTGCCGGATCAGCAGCCGTATGTGCTGCTTGACAGCAATTTTACCTTCACAACTATTGATACTGCATGTGGAGACTCTGTAAGTGGCTTTCATAAGACCTTTATTTTAGAAAACTTACCAGAAGGAAATTATACTATTACGAAACGACTTTCTATCAGCCAGTATGGTATGGATTATTACCGTGACAGTATTTTCATGATAAAAAATACCTGTAGGACATTCCAGGATTTTTATAATGAGGTATCCGACAGTATTCAATCGCAACTTGATTGCAGCACAGAAAGCTGTGCTACTTGTAGTACCAATACATCTTCGCTGGCGGTATTTCGTGAATATTATCTGAACTTGGCGGGCATCCCACTTGCAGATAGCGCATTATACCGTGATGATATAACTGTAGCTTATACTGAGGCAAAAGAATCGTGTGATTTTACCTGCGGACAGGTTGGGCAACATACCTTTATCAGGATGGCAATGCTGCTGGATATGACTGCACCAATCGGTCAATACGCAAACCCGGACAGTGCTGACAATGATGCCACAAAGCGATTTAATATTTTTAACGAAGACAGTACAAGGTGGCAGCATCCAACCTATCATGATGAGTACGGTCACCTGGATTCTGCTGTAAATGAGGATGGCATACTTGTTCCTATTAACCAACTTTCAAAAGAACAGTTTATGCGTTCTTTCAAGGATTGTTGGGCAAAAGATTTATTATATCTGCACCCGGAATATCCTAAGCTGGTAGAATATGAAAACTATATTGCCAGTCATATCTGGGATGAGAAGTTTAATTCCGTTGAAACCTTTGCGGAGGCCAATGCAAGAGGAATGGTTAACCCGGTAACGTCAACGTCAAGTGAAAGGCCTCCACATCTGAATTACTTTATAGACAGCCTTGATCCAGGTACATTGACTGGTGCCATTGCAAATGCAATGGAGGGTTTAGTTCACTTGTATGTGAGTGGTGATAACTTAAGTTTATGGGGTGTGGCATCTGTATCAGGCAAGTGTAACAATATCGCAGGTTGTGTTTCAAAATACACTAACAGCCATTTGAATAATTGCATGAATGATTCTATTTTTTGTGATGGAGAATTGGATATGGCTTGGCGTTCTTTCAAACAGATTTACCAGACAAAAAAGCGGTTGATAATCATGGATGAATTGGATAGTGATTTCCCAGCAATCCGTTCTTCACTTCCACCGCATTATAATGAACATTTTGCATCTACCGCAACAGCACAGGCAGATTATATAAGTTCTATTTCCGGAGCTACAAGTGCTGCACCTGTAACTACTATTATAAACGGACATATCCAGGATTCCTATCGGCTAAACTGCGAAGATTTTGCTGCATCCTGGTGGAGCAGGTTAGCACCCTGTTTCTTTGGAGTCACCAATGCCGATTCTTTAAGAGCCGACTCAACACGCTTAATTCCAAGACTGGTTGAGATATGTATTGCTGGAAGCGACGCTGCTCACAATTTTGGATCTAGCAGTGTAGCGCCAGGCAGTAATTTAAAGTATAAAAGTTTTGAAGAGTTGATAAGATTTTATATAGACAGTATGCATGCTATTTACCCAACTGTGTATGAATACAATTATTCATGTAATGCTGATTTAATCAATATGCCGCAACCTTATGATCAACAAACACCATTATCTGATATCCCAATCTGGACAAAACCCGATAGTTGCCAATGCAGTAATATAACAGAATTCTATGCGAAGTATAACCAGTATGGGAATACGGATTCCAATTTTGCTGGTTACGTTTTGAGAAAAACAGGTAGGCTTATTTCTAACGCAGACCTTACCAAGTTGTTGAACATGTGTACAGGAGTAGATACCTGTAAGTTTCTTACTGCACCTATTACGCTTCCTCCTGCACTGCAATGTGGAGTAAGGGATGTATGTATAAACTGCGACCAGGTGCAAAAGGCTTATGATATTTTCAGAAGCAAATACCCTGGAGTGTATCCTTCATACAATGAAGATGACAGTATTCAAATACTCAAGAACATAACCTTTACCAACTCCATGAATAACCAGTTGGGTTTTACAAAAACAGTATTTGAATATTTAGATTTTATCAGCCAATGTGGTAACAAATATACACCCGACAGCAGTCGTTGTGATTCGTTGAATAGCCTGTTAAAAGATTTTCAGGACTTTTACAGTTCAATTAATTTCAATCAGGTTTATAGAACCGGAAAAATAACCAAGTGTGCCCAGGATGTAATTGACGCATCAAATGCGATGCTTGCGAAACTGCATAATACTTCAGGCTCAACAATATTTGGTGATAAAGGATTTGGTGCAGCGCCATACAGTAAGAATTTTGACGTACGACTTAAATCTGTTACCCCCAATATTCTGGGGTCAGGATACCCCTTCTATCCTACAACACCTTTCAACAATTCTGTAGTGCCGCTTACACTTGATTGTTCTGTAAAACCAAAGGCTGTAGCTGCCGGCGATTACACACAATACAATTACCTAAATGGCAATACGCTCTACCCTTACGAGTTTATACAACCATCTTCCACTGCCAGTGAGTATGGAAAGAAACCAGTATATGCTGTGGCAATGGAAGACCATGAACAGTATTTCAAAATGATATTTGCAGGCACAGCATCCATATATAATCCATCTAATCCTGCATTTGACTATGAAACATACCAGGCACCCACACCACTGGCTAAATATATATACCAGGGTGCCACGGGTTTTCAGGGTCACTTGTATTCATTTACTTTTATTGACGCAGCAGGCATTAACACCGCCACGCAATATGATACTTATTACGACAATTATTATACTTTAAACCGTGAGATACTTTATGATCCAGGTTTGAATGCGTATCCTTATGTGACCGGTATACCTCATGCAAGCATCAAAAAAGTGTATAATCTGCGGTTTGATAATAATATTCTCTCCCAAACAATAATTAACCCTACAGATCTATCGCCCAAATATTTGAGGGTAACACTTGATTACATCGATGGTCATACCGGAGATGCATATATAGTACTGGGGGAACAGAATACCCTGATTACTTACAAAGAAGCAGTCGATACCAATCTCTATAATCCGGATTGTAATAAAGCATTTACAAAATATTTTAATAACCGCTACAGTACCAACTATACTTACTTACAGATTGATAGTATATTTTCAGCGGAATGCGGCATAGATTTATCGCCTTGTGACTTTACTACAGCAGAGTGCGATACACTTAACCGTATCACGGAAGAGTATCATACTTCTTCATTAAATATTCAGCGTGATAGTAGTGGTGCAGAACAGGGGATATTTACTCTCAACTTTAATCCCTGGTACGATACTACCGGTAACGCCTATTTTGACAGCACAATATTACATCCCGGATTATATATTGATAGTGGTATTGTTCATTCGGTTCCGGATAGTATCCACAGGTATTTGCTTTCAAACAGCCTTGATATGTGTACAGGCCCTGACCTGACATTTGAATTCAGGGTTAAAACTGATACTGCACAAAGCCACAGGCAGGGTTATGGAGGTAATGGAGAATTTTTACCAACTGTAATTTTTGATAATGGTGCACAAATAGCATTAGTAATTAGTTCAAATAATGCTGCTTTTACAGGTACAAACTATCCATTTTACATACGGGGAGTGGGATCGCTTGTTAATCCTTTTAATGATTGGGTTACTGTAAAAATTGTTGTTCAGGGAGATTCAGCGTATGTGTATTACGACAGTACTAAGGTTTACTCAGTTGCATTAAGAGGTATGCCTGCACGGAGTAAAATAACAGGGTATTATTTTGCAAATATTACGAGTCATCATATTGACTGGGTAAGGATATATGATGCGTATGGGCAGCTGCAGTATAATGAGAATTTCAATGACATAACCAATTTTGCCAAAGTGCCATCCGAGTGGATATGCACTTCTATTTGCGATACAAGCTTTACCACATTTTTCAATAACAGGCAGGGGACTACGTTAAACAATAGCCAGGTACAGGAGCTGTATAGAAAATGCGGCAACGAAGGCGCAGATTGCGGCAATAATCAGCTTGTTCTCTGTGGTAAAAACGAACCACTCTTCCCTGATATTGAGTTTAACGAACCAGACCCATGTGCTGACAGCACCAATATGATCTTTGTAAAAGCTACAGAGTTGTATAAAGCTTATCTTGATTCGCTCAACAATGCGTTTGATTCTGCTTATATAGCCAAATGCAGGAACGCATTTAAGACAGAATCATTTACGGTAACCCATCCTGTAAGTGAGTATCACTATACGCTTTACTATTACGACCAGGCAGGGAATCTTGTAATGACAGTGCCCCCCAAAGGCGTGGAAGAAAGTGGAAGAGACAGGTCAACGTGGTTTGATAGCGTAGCTCTTGCAAGAAAGAATGGCGTTCATTTGGCACCATCTCATACACTAACTACAAGCTACCGTTACAATACACTTAACCAGGTAGTAGAACAGTCCACACCCGATGCGGATGTAAGTACTTTCTATTATGACAGGCTAGGTAGACTTGCAGTATCACAGAATGCCAAACAATACGCAGCAAGCGTTACAGAAAACGGTCGCCAATATAGCTATACAAAATATGATGACCTGGGAAGAATAATAGAAGTTGGACAGCTTACCAACGAAACCACAACCGTAATAACCCAGGATATTTCACAGGACATAAATGACTTTAATGACTGGTTTGCCGATTGGAGCTGTTCCCTCTCTTTCTCCTCTGAGCGCAACTTGTCGTTCAACTTCTTCAAGTTGGCTAGTTCGCGATCTTTCGCCTGATCCTTCTCTATCAACGAATTA
>JAZKGH010000226.1:0-12423 GCA_040386055.1 Bacteroidota bacterium | reverse complement strand
GTTATATTGCCAAAAGCAAGATTACTATTATAAGGACCTGAATTAGGTGCAACGTTCACCACAACAGGTGCAGAAACTCCGATACAGGAAACTTCAGTTGCAAAAGCAGTTATGGATTGGTAATTGGTTGCACTGATTGGTAATGCCGGATTCACCGTGTAGATGCCTGCTAATGGAACTGTCGGGGTGGTAACTTTCACTGGAAGTGAAAATGCTGTTAGTCCACTACAAGTTACGGCACATCTGTACCAATTGGTAGCTGTTTGTGTTTTGGTAGAGGAACCGCTCGTATCATTAAGAATATTTGCATAGGGACCAATAGAATCGGTTGCTATTTGCCATTGATATGATTGGCCGGAACCTGAAGATAAACCGGCCAGAGTAAGTGAAAAAGAAGAACCGGAACAAGCTACGGTTGTTGATGGAACTGTACTTCCTGCTGTAGGAGGCGATGTACAGGGTGTATTAAACAACTGTACGTTTGCTGCTGCTGCAACTTCTGTAGCAGAAAGTGCGCGGTTATACATTCTGAATTCATCCATAGGACCTTCAATAGATGTACCCTGAGCACCAATGAAAAAGTTTGCTCCTACCAATGGATAACTTGCTCCCGGACTTGCCGAAGCTTGAAATACACCATTCCTGTATGCACTTACTGTTCCTAAGGGTTGATTATAAACATACGTAATAACATTGCCCGTTCCCGGAGTAAATGAAGGCATATCAATAGTAACTGATGGTACTCCGCCAACAAGCCTTATACCCACTGCAACACCACCAATAAAACATCTGAATGTTCCATTACCTGTTGAGTTGCCAAAATAATAACGTGTAGTAGGGGGTGTTGGGGGACTGCACCAAAACGATATTGTCCAGCTGCCAGTATGCGTACCGGCCCAGCCCGGATTTACATTGTTTGAAGCCTGCACACCTGCCAAACCATTAAGTGCTGTTCCAAATTGTCCTGTCCCGCCTACAGTTAGCCCTATAACAGTTGCACTATCATTTCCGGCTCTGGCTATCGAAGGTGCTTCATTATAAGTTTTTCCGCTTACTAACGTATCAAATTTGAAATACATCATTTCTGGAAATCCTTGGGAATAGGCTAATTGAATTGATAACGTTAATCCTAATAAAAGGTGTAATTTTTTTTTCATAATGATTTTAAAATGTTAGGTTATTTAATAAATAGGTATTAAAAATTGGTGTCTATTCTTAATATTTTCTTAAAAGCAAGTTACGCAAATATAGATGCGCTTCAAAGGCTATTATACAAGCATATTAAAATGGGGTTAAAAATAGGAGAATATAATATAAGCAGGGGTAAGTGCCCTTACAAAGACTCGTTTTAGCATGAAAGCATACTTTTTAGAGTAGTAAAAATTCGGCTTTTTTGAGGTAAAAAATGAGAACGCAATGCAAAATATTTAATAAAAAGATAACAAATAAAATAACTACGTTCTTTATTCTATTCATATTCAATATAGTGAGGTAAAAGGATGCATGATTTTTGTTTGGTTTTACACTGCCTTTTGTTCATGATTAAAGTGTCAATAAAGTTGTTTAAAACATGGGCAAACAACAGTTTGGCTGTTAGGGTAAATTAATTAGCTTCGCACAACTTTTTTTTCTGATAATTCTAAATATTTTTTTGATATGCAAATCAACGCAAACCACAAAGACGAGTTCATTTACCGTCACAATTCTTCTATGAAACATGATACGGAAGCTATGCTTAAAACCGTAGGTGTAAGTTCGGTAGATCAATTGATTGACGAAACCATTCCTGCACACATTCGTCTTAAACAACGCATGCAGTTGCCTGAGCCAATGACGGAAGTGGAATTGCTGGCTATGTTGAGTGAAGTAGCATCGAAAAACAAAATATATAAGAACTTTATCGGTCAGGGCTATTACGGAACCAATACTCCTTTAGTAGTGTTGCGTAATATTTTCGAAAATCCGGGATGGTATACGGCTTATACTCCATACCAGGCGGAGATCGCTCAAGGTCGTTTGGAAGCATTGTTGAACTATCAAACAATGATTATCGACCTTACAGGAATGGAAATTGCCAATGCAAGTTTGCTGGATGAAGGAACCGCAGCAGCAGAGGCAATGCACATGTTACACTCGGAGGCTAAAAATGCAAAAGCAACTAAATTCTTTGTTTCAGAATTATGTTTTGCACAAACCATTGATGTATTAAAAACACGTACAGAGCCAATAGGTGTGGAGTTAGTTATAGGTGATCACAACACTGTTGTTTTAGATGATACCTATTTTGGAGCATTGCTTCAATACCCTGCCGGAAGTGGTGAGGTAAATGATTACAGCGAGTTTATGGCAAAAGCCATTCAAAACAATGTGTTAGTAGCAGTGGCCGCTGATTTGTTAGCATTAACCATGTTAACACCTCCGGGCGAATGGGGTGCGGATGCCGTTGTAGGTTCGGCTCAACGTTTTGGAGTACCTATGGGTTATGGAGGACCGCATGCAGGATATTTTGCAACCAAAGATGCTTTCAAACGTCAGATGCCGGGCCGTTTGATCGGAGTGTCGGTTGATAGCCAAGGGAACTCTGCGTTGCG
Source organism: Bacteroidota bacterium (assembly GCA_040386055.1). GTDB lineage: Bacteria > Bacteroidota > Bacteroidia > UKL13-3 > UKL13-3 > UKL13-3. The sequence goes on along the minus strand of JAZKGH010000226.1, from coordinate 9,832 downwards.
CATGGCATTACAAACACGCGAGCAACATATCAAACGTGAAAAAGCAACTTCCAATATTTGTACCGCTCAGGTATTGCTTTCCATTATGGCAAGTATGTATGGCGTGCACCACGGTCCCAACGGATTAAGAGGTATTGCGGGCCGTATCCACGGGTTAACCAAAGCTCTTGCAGATGCATTAACTTCAAATGGATTGGAGGTTACCACTCAAAATTTCTTCGATACTATTACAGTAAAAGTTACGGATGCAAATGTATTGCATGCAGCTTGTGAAAAAGCTGAAATCAATTTGAACAAAGTTGATGCAAACCATATCCGGATTTCCATAGATGAAACACATACACCTGCCGATATTAATAAACTGGTAAAAGTACTGACCGGAAACACGATTAACTGTGAACTATCCACGGTGATCTTAAACTGGCCAACAAGCCTTATCCGTAAGAGTCATTTTATGACACATCCGGTGTTTAACTCACACCACAGTGAGCATGAAATGTTGCGTTATATCAAATCACTGGAAGCAAAAGATCTATCGCTTTGCCATTCAATGATTGCATTGGGATCATGTACCATGAAATTAAATGCAACAGCCGAAATGATTCCGGTAACAATGCCGGGCTTCGGTCAGTTGCATCCATTCGTTCCGCGTGGGCAGGCAATCGGTTACACTCAGATCTTCAACGAACTTTCTGAGTACTTGCAACAAGTAACAGGATTTGCCGGAATGAGTTTACAACCAAACTCAGGAGCTTCGGGTGAGTATGCAGGTTTGATGGTCATTCGTGAATATTTAAAATCAATCGGACAAGGACACCGTAATATAGCGTTGATTCCTTCATCGGCTCACGGAACAAATCCTGCAAGTGCTGCTATGGCAGGAATGAAAGTAGTTGTAACCAAAACATTGGAAAACGGCTACGTTGATATTGATGATTTAAGAGCAAAAGCAGAAGAGCATAAAGATAACCTGGCTTGTTTGATGATCACGTATCCTTCAACCTACGGAATTTTTGAAGAGCGGATCATTGAAGTATGTGATCTGATCCACTTAAACGGAGGTCAGGTATATATGGACGGTGCCAATATGAATGCGCAGGTTGGGTTAACCAGTCCTGCAAATATCGGAGCAGACGTTTGCCATTTGAACTTACACAAAACTTTTTGTATTCCACACGGTGGAGGTGGACCCGGAATGGGACCTATCGGTGTAGCAAAACATTTAGTGCCTTTCTTGCCGGGTCATGCAGTAGTGGATATGCAAGGTGGTGATAAGGCAATGCATGCAGTAAGTGCAGCACCTTGGGGTAGCGCCTCCATCTTGTTAATCTCATATGCTTACATCCGCATGATGGGAACAGAAGGATTGGAAAATGCAACGAAGTATGCAATCCTGAATGCTAACTATATCAAAGCCCGTTTAGAAAAACATTATCAGATTTTATATGTAGGAAGCAAAGGCCGTTGTGCACACGAAATGATTTTGGATACACGTGTATTCAAGGGTGCAACAGGAGTTGAGGCAGAAGATATTGCCAAACGTTTAATGGATTATGGATTCCACGCACCAACCATGAGTTTCCCTGTTGCAGGAACCATTATGATCGAACCAACCGAAAGCGAGCCGAAAGCAGAATTGGATCGTTTTTGCGATGCGATGATTGGTATCAAAAATGAAGTAACAGCCATCGAAAACGGAACAGCTGATAAAGCTGATAATGTATTAAAAAATGCACCACACACAGCAAGTATGGTTACGGCTGATGATTGGTCTCATGCATACAGCCGCCAGGAAGCAGCGTTTCCATTGCCATACGTACGTGCCAATAAATTCTGGCCTTCGGTAGGACGTGTGAACAATACATATGGAGATCGTAACCTGATTTGTGCTTGTTTGCCAATTGAGGCTTATGAGGAGCAAGCTTCTAATTAATTGTGACTTCGTCCGATAACTATCGGACCGTTCAGCCACGGGTTGAATAGGAGCGTGTGTTTAATAGAACTAATATCGTTGACTGAGCGGAGTCGAAGCCAACATATAAAAAAAGCGGAGTGTATGCTCCGCTTTTTTTATTCTTTTAAATATGCTCTTATTTTATTGTCTGCCGACAACAAATGTCATGTCTGTAAAAACCCCATTGGTAACCTTTAATGTATCCGGAGACCCTACTTTAAAAGACTTAAAGTTAAATGTGCCAGTGAAAGTTTTTGCAGTTGGGTTGAATGCGGAAATGGTTACAGTACCCTCAATCGGGATATGTTGACCTGAACCATTTTCTAAGTAAGTAAACAAGGCATCGTCATTGTCAAAGGTATATGTCTTAACCGGCATTGTTTCCGAAACAAAATCGTCATCAGACATTGTTACTATAATTTGTTTTCCTGCACTTGACGTTCCTCTCAAATCCAGTCGCTTACCTTGTCCATTTACCAATAATAAGGTGTTAACGACACTTGCCGAAGACCAGGCAGTTCCATTAATGGTTGCCGACATTGTTCCGCTACTTGTAGTTGAAGTAGTTGATGTGGTTGAAGTAGTAGAGGTAGTAGCAGTAGTGCCTGTTGTTGTTGAGGTTGTACTATCTTTTTTACAACCGTATCCGGCTAATACGATAGCAGAGAATACGCATACTGTGAAGAATGTTTTTTTCATTTCAAGGTTTGATTAAGCATCAAATAAAATGATTGCAAGATGAAAAACAAAGCGATTAGTTGTTAACTTCAGGCAAGGTGTTTTAGCATAGTAGGTGGTAAATTGCAACATATATCAAAAAAAGCGGAGTTTATGCTCCGCTTTTTTTATGCTGATGTGGTGTTTAATTTAAAATTCTAACTTCAGTGTAAATGCATACAATGATCTATTATTCTTGTCTACTATATAATCAAACGAGTAATTGTAGGGGCCTCCGCTTTGGTGGAGGAGACCAATTTTGTATGCGCCATTGAATGAAGATAAATCTTCGCTATCAAACAATCCAATTTGTGCACCTATAAAACTAGGTTTTCTAGAATCTCCGGCATTAATATTTGTCATGTATTTTAATTCGTGGCAACGCACAAACGAAACCTTGGTAATATCGCCACCCGCCATGCTCACCATGGGGAAGGTAGAAAAACTATATCCCATTCTATAAGTTTGGACGGTGTATTTGTTTCTCGACCCAAAGGTTAAATCAAGACCTAAAACAGGAGCCAGTACATTGCCCATTAATGTTACTCCCAATGAAGGATTAATTCCTATGTACTGCTGGACCTTACCTTTTATATCGGTAATACTATACTGTCCGTTACCGGCAGCAATTTCTGTTTTTACAATTTTACGAAAGGATCGCTTCTCTTTGCCAGCCTCTTTAATGGCTTCAGAAAGGTTGATGTTCGAAAGTATACTCGTTAATTGAGCAGGGTTTTGAAGATACAGGTGCATATCAATATCCTTTTCGAGGTCATGAATATAATAACGGTATTTTGGCAAGTCGAGATTGAGTCGTGTTACTTCGTAATCCACATCCACTTTGCTGTCGGCATACTCTCCAACCTCAGCTTTGAGTCTTCGCTTGCCTGATGGATGCACAAAATAATGAATAAGTGGAGCCTCTGCTGTTAGGGTATTAGTTGCAATAGCTTTTTCATAATCGGCAACAAAGAGTTGTTTGAGGGAGTCGGCACGACTGTAAGCAAGAAGTTTTCTCATTGATTGTCCTGTAATGAGCATCTTATTTCCTTCCGGTAACAGCACCATAAGTGTATCACAAAACTGATTGGTGCGATCAATACCGGATACAGAAACGGAGTTTGTTTGAGCCGAAATGAGTGTTGGGAAGAGGGCAATAAGGAGCCCGCATGCTAAAAGCATTGTTATTTTCATAGTGGTATGTATTGTTAAGTATTAAAAGGACCTTTGAAAGCGAAAGGCATTTTCATGAGGACTTTCGGTAGATATGGAATTGGTATTGTTTTGTTGCCCTAAGCCAAATTTAAACGGTCGAAAGGCAAAGGATGGTTCTGTATTTTGTTGATGAACGATTGGAACATCACTAAAATCAATTTCAATAAATTGTTGTTTTTTTATTTTAGGAAGAGTTGCTGCATACGTTTGTATTTCCTGAGGTTGTTCAACAATTTCTTCAGATACTTTCCAAATGGTTGTTGGTGTTTCGGGAATTGTGACAACAAGTTTGGACTGTTTAACGGCAGGTTTTGTTTCTGTATCTTTTACAACAGTTGTAATTGGATGAAGAATAGGAGTTGTTACTTTAGGTGAAATTTTGTGAGAAGGAATCGCAGGCTGAACATGCACATGATCGGCAGTGATAACATGCCGCTGTTTGATTTGTTGTAACAAAAGGGCAGCACCGCCCAAAAACAAAATAAGAGCGGCAGCATAGATTGGTTTCCATGGTGAAGCAGTCTTTTTATTTCCTTCCAGCCCCGCTTCCAGCATGCTCCATTTCGACTCCAGGTTCGGAGTATACCCATCGGGTAATGTATCTAGACTGTTGAGCTTTTTTTGTACAATATTATTTTCCAATAGTTCCATATGCTAACTGGTTTTGCGTAATCATTATTTTCAATTTCGACTTTGCTTTCAGTAACTGACTTTTACTGGTACTTTCTGTAATTCCCAGCATGGTGGCAATTTCTTTATGCGCGTATCCTTCTACCACAAAAAGGGAAAAAACGGTTCTGTATCCTGTAGGTAGCCGCAACACTAAGTTGTTAAGGTCTTCAACTTCTATTTTGTTCCACACGTCTGCTTCAATTAGTACTTCTGGCAGTTGTTCTTCCGGTATCATATAAAAGTTGTGTTTTTTCCGGAGTTCTGTCAAACACTCATTTACCATAATCTTACGCAACCATTTAAACAAGCTTTCCTCACCCTGGTAGTTAAGTTGGCCAATATGTTGAAACGCATTCATAAAACCCTTCATTACACAATCTTCCGCTTCATCCGTTTTAACAATGTAACGCTGGCAAACGCGAAACATCGAAGCATATAACTGTTCAAACAGTTGCTTCTGTGATACCTTATCACCATGTTCCAGTTTACGGATAAACTCTCTCGGATATTGTTTCATGTTTCAATAGCTAGAATGCATATAAGGGCTGGAAAGATGCCCGGGTAGAAAATAAATATCTAATGCGCTCATCGTCAAAGATAAAAATTAGATACTGGATTCCAGATACAGGATGCGAGATCCCAGATGCCGGATATAGGAAGTATGATACGTGATGAAAAATAGAGGGGACGGTTGGAACCTTACCCATAAGCACATGGTTTATTTTAGGGAGGATATAGTTATCCTTTCACCTGTTAAGACATATTCAACCCTTTCAGGGTTGGACATTCTATCCAATCCGAAATCGCAAATCCAACATCCGCAATATTCTCGCATCCTGCATACTTTCTTTTGGCATAGTAATTGGTAAATTTGCAATCACTAAAAAGAATAACCTTATGAAAAGACTATTTGCGCTAATGGCAATTGGCTGTTTTACTACTGCAACATTTGCCCAAACGGAAACCAAACCATTTCCACGCACTATTGAAGTTACTGGAAGTGCCGAAATGGAAATTGGACCGGATGAAGTGTACCTCAATGTGAACCTGCGGGAGTATATGAAAGATAAAACCACCAAAGTGAACCTGAATGAAATTGACAAAGAATTTCAAAAGGCATTAGCAGCTTTGAAAATTGATTTGAAAGATGTATCGGTGGAAGGTGCAAATGCTTACTATAACTATGATTACAATTACTGGCGCAATGAGATGAAACACACCGATTTTCTGGCATCGAAAATATATATTATCAAATTGCACGATCTTGAAAAGTATAATGAGTTGATGCAAAAGCTCGATAACAAAGGGATTGAAAATGCGTATTTACAACGTACCGATAACAGTAAAATAGAAGAATACAGACAGCAGGTAAAAATCAATGCTCTTAAAGCTGCCAAAAACAAAGCAAAATTAATGGTTGAGGCAATAGGAAATCAATTGGGAGAGGCCGTATTTATCAGGGAAATTAATGCTGGAAATGTGTATCAACCCATCAGGTATAAAACCATGAGCAATATGGCAATGGATACTGAAAGTAGTGGAGGTGGAGAGCCTGTTCAAATGCAAAAAATTAAGATTCGATTTGAGGTTGAAGCACATTTTGTGATTAAGTAATTTTAAAGAAAATTGTATTCGAAAACGCCCTCTTCATGTAGATGAGGATGGAATTTTTATCTTTACATCATGCAATTTGGTTTCGAACAATGTCCATACTGTGGTAATATTTCTGGTTTTGTCTATGTTCATGGTCACTACCAGTGCAAGCTTTGCCACCAAAATGTAATGCCCTGTTGTGGCGGTGAACAAGAAATTACCAAAACGGATGAGTCAAGCGAAATTGTTGATTTTCAGTCTGATTTTGAATAATTGCATATTTAACCAAACTTCCTAACCTTCTGTTTGTATTTAATTTAGACTAATTATAGATAAGTAGGAAACTTGTCTTACATTCGCAGTCTAAAACTATGGCAGAAGAAGTAGATATTATAGATCAAGTAGTTGGCCAGGAATACAAATATGGCTTTACTACCGATATTGAGATGGATACGGCCCCCAAAGGGCTTACGGAAGATACCATTCGGTTCATTTCGGCTAAAAAAAATGAGCCGGAATGGATGCTGGAATATCGTTTAAAAGCCTATAAACACTGGCTTACTTTACCCGAACCAAATTGGCAAAATTTCCAATACCCACCTATCAATTATCAGGATATCATTTTTTATGCCGCTCCCAAAGAGAAGATAAAGCTCGATAGCCTTGATCAGGTTGACCCTGAATTGCTGAAAACATTTGAAAAACTGGGTATTTCCTTAACCGAACAAAAAAGGTTAACCGGAGTAGCCGTTGATGCAGTATTTGACTCGGTTTCCATTGCAACTACATTCAAAGATCAATTGAAGGAAAAGGGTGTAATCTTTTGCTCCATGAGCGAGGCTGTGCACGAAAACCCTGATCTGGTTAAAAAATACCTGAGTTCAGTAGTTCCGCATACCGATAATTACTTTGCTGCATTAAACTCAGCCGTATTCAGTGATGGGTCGTTTGTATACATTCCAAAGGGTGTTCGTTGCCCAATGGAATTATCAACCTACTTCCGTATCAATGCCGAAAATACTGGCCAGTTCGAACGTACCCTGATCATTGCAGATGAAGGTGCTTACGTAAGTTACCTGGAAGGTTGTACCGCACCCATGCGTGATGAAAATCAACTGCATGCCGCAGTGGTAGAATTAGTGGCTTTGGGCAATGCCGAGATTAAATATTCTACAGTACAAAACTGGTATCCGGGTGATAAAGATGGCAAAGGAGGAATTTTCAACTTTGTGACAAAACGCGGAATCTGTTTAGGTGATCATGCTAAAATTAGCTGGACACAAGTAGAAACAGGCTCTGCCATTACCTGGAAATACCCTAGCTGTATCTTGAAAGGTGATTATTCAGTAGGAGAGTTTTTCTCGGTAGCTGTTACCAATAACATGCAACAAGCTGATACCGGAACCAAAATGATCCATATCGGTAAACACTCAAAGAGTCGTATTGTATCCAAAGGGATTTCCGCAGGTAAATCACACAATACCTACAGAGGGTTAGTAAAAGTAAATAAGAAAGCAGAAAAGGCCCGTAACTACACACAATGTGATAGTATGCTGATTGGCGATAGAAGCGGAGCACATACGTTTCCATACATCGAAATCAATAACAAATCGGCCATGGTGGAGCATGAAGCCAGTACCAGCAAAATTGGTGAAGACCAGATTTTTTATTGCAACCAGCGTGGTATCGGGACGGAAGAAGCTATAGGATTAATTGTAAATGGTTTTTGCCGCGAGGTATTAAACCAACTCCCGATGGAGTTTGCAGTAGAAGCACAAAAACTATTAGCCGTTTCCTTAGAAGGATCAGTTGGATAACCGAATTATAAATTCTCATGGATTATGAACCATACTCCATGAACTATGAACCAGAAATGTTAGAGATAAAAGATTTAAAAGCAGAAATTGAAGGAAAGAAAATCCTGAACGGAATTAATTTGGTAGTTAAACCGGGTGAGGTACATGCTATCATGGGACCGAACGGTGCGGGTAAAAGTACTTTGTCAAGTGTATTGGCAGGCCGCGCAGATTATGCAGTAACAGGTGGTTCAGTTTCGTATAACGGAAAAGATTTATTAGAAATGGCTCCCGAAGACAGAGCTCGTGAAGGGGTGTTTTTAGCATTTCAGTACCCGGTAGAAATTCCGGGAGTGAGCACAACCAATTTCTTAAAAACAGCCATCAACGAAAAACGCAAATACTTAGGATTGGAGCCAATGGAGGCAACCGACTTCCTGAAGTTTATGCGCGAAAAAATGGAATTGATGGAAATGGATAAGGCATTGACCAGCCGTAGTTTGAACGAAGGTTTTAGCGGAGGAGAAAAGAAACGTAACGAGGTGTTCCAAATGGCCATGTTAGAACCTCAATTATCCATCATGGATGAAACGGACTCTGGGTTGGATATTGATGCTTTACGTTTGGTTTCCACAGGTGTTAATAAGCTAAAAGATGGTAAGCGCTCATTTGTGGTGATTACTCACTACCAGCGTTTGCTGGATTATATCGTTCCCGATTTTGTGCATGTTTTGTACAAAGGAAGGATCGTAAAAAGTGGAGACGCAGGTCTTGCCAAAGAGTTGGAAGTAAAAGGTTACGATTGGATTAAAAACGAAGTAGAAGCAGGCGTTAACGCCTGATATTCTGATAAATTAATATCGGAATTGTTGCGAACGTAGAGACGCAAAATTTTGCGTCTCCAACAGAATTAAAAAATGCTACTAGAAACACTAAAAAAAGATTTTACCCAATATACAAAACAGGCTGAGCAAGGTTCATTCCTTTCTATGCGTGAGCAGGCATTTGCCGAATTTGAAAAATTAGGTTTCCCTACCACCAAACACGAAGAGTGGAAATACACCAACCTCAAAGCTATTACCGAAAGATTATTTGAGGCAACTTGTGAGGTCACATCATCCGTAAATGAGTTTGTAAAAGAGTCGATCTTTTCGCAGATCACTGCCAACCGTTTGGTGTTTGTAAATGGTTCGTATGTAAAAGAATTATCTACCCTTCTCGAAACCGATAATACAATTGTAATTGGCAGCCTTGCAATAGAGCGTCATACGCATAAAAATATTTTTGATCAGCACTTTGGAAAGTATGCCAAGGTTGAAGGACAAGCACTGAACGCTTTGAATATGGCATTGTTGAGCGATGGTGCATTTGTATATGTACCTGCTGGCAAAACGGTAACACATCCTATTGTCATTCTAAATATTTCAAATGCTTCAGGTCTAAACGTACTGGCCCAACCACGCAATTTAGTTGTTGTTGAAAAAGGTGCATCGGTAATGTTAGTCGAAACATATGATGCCTTAGGTACAAATGCTTCTTTTACTAATGCAGTAACTGAAATATATGCAGGTGAAAACTCGAAGGTAGAACATTATAAAATTCAGCAACAAACAGGCGAGAGCTACCAGAATAATTTTACCCAGATTTTTCAGGAAGCCAATACCAATATCAATCATGTGACCTTAACCCTTGATGGAACAATGGTGCGCAATAATCTTCATTTCTATATGAATGGAGAAAATTGCAACAGTTTGTTGTATGGTTTATACGTTACAGATTCAAAGGATTTTGTCGACAACCACACACGAGTAGATCATGCCAAACCAAATTGTTTTAGTGACGAAAAGTATAAAGGGATTTTAAAAGATCATTCAACAGCAGTGTT
>JAZKGH010000225.1:0-5141 GCA_040386055.1 Bacteroidota bacterium | reverse complement strand
ATACCTGAATAATGATCTGTATTTCCGTCCAACTACAACCTTCAATACCACAAGTCCCATTCTGTTAAATACACAAATTGACCATATGGATCAAACACGCTGGGTGAACAGGCTGAATGTGCATTATGATATGCTAAAGAATACACGGTTTGATATTAATTACCTTATCACTTCGGTGCTCAATGATAAATGGGATGGGCAAAACAGTATTCCCAAACATCGTTTCTCGTTTGTGCTGATCCAAAGTTTACCCTCACGGTTTAATATATGGGCCAGGTATTATTATCAGTCGTCAACAGACTGGATCAATCCCTCAATACTGATCCAGCCGGGCAATACCGTTAACGTGGATCTATACAAACAACTGGCATCTGTGCATACAATTGATCTGGGGTTAACCAAAAAATTACTGAAGGACTATCTGATTCTGAATCTTTCCCTTCGCAATATGTTGAACACACCGGAACAGTATCAGGTAAACGGAGCAATGTTTTATATGCGCCTGTTAGTTTCCCTGCGAATCAATATTGATGGGGCATTTGCTAAAACCGGACAATAATTTCAACTTGTAATAATTAACCCGCAATCTGAACCACCCCATCAACCAATCACATTATCACCTCATCAACCAATCAACATTATCAACTAATCACTACCTTGCACCCGTGATTATCGACCTTAAAGATCCTATTTTTAATTCGTTGCAACAAGTGGTAAGCCGCCATAAAGTAGAGGCTTATATTGTTGGGGGATACGTGCGCGACCTGTTTTTAAACCGTAGCTCTAAAGATATCGACGTTGTGGTAGTTGGAGATGGGATTGCCTTAGCCAAAGCCTTTGCCCAAACGCAGCCCAAAAGCGATTTTGCCTTTTTTAAAAATTTCGGCACCGCCATGGTGCGAACAGCCGATTGGGAGGTGGAGTTTGTAGGGGCACGCAAAGAATCATATTCGAGAGACTCGCGCAAACCTGAAGTAGCACCCGGAACATTAACAGATGACCAGAACCGTAGGGATTTTACCATCAATGCCCTGGCAATAAGTTTACAAGCCCATAATTTCGGAGAACTGGTAGATCCGTTTGGTGGAGTGGCCGATATTGAACAAAAATGTATCCGCACCCCGCTCGACCCCGATATTACGTTTAGCGACGACCCGTTGCGAATGATGCGTGCCATCCGTTTTGCCGCTCAGTTGCAATTTGATATTTTAGATGAAACGTATGAATCCATTAAACGGAATATTGAACGAATCAATATTATATCAGGTGAACGGATTGCTGAGGAGTTGAATAAAATAATGCTTTCGCCCAAACCATCCCGCGGGTTGAAACTGTTATTTGATTGTGGCCTCTTGCAACTGATCTTCCCTGAACTGGCTGCCTTGCAAGGTGTGGAAACCAAAGAAGGCAAATCCCATAAAGACAATTTTTACCATACCTTAATGGTGGTTGACAATATCAGTGAAGAAACCAACGACCTCTGGTTACGTTGGGCAGCCTTATTGCACGATATTGCCAAACCTGCCACCAAACGATTTACAACCGGTGAAGGCTGGACCTTCCACGGACATGAAGACAAAGGCAGTAGGATGGTCTCTAAAATTTTCCGCAAACTCAAACTTCCGTTAAACGATAAAATGAAGTTTGTGGAAAAAATAGTAGCCCTGCACCACCGTCCGAAAGCACTTGCAGAGGATGGTGTAACAGATTCAGCCATTCGCAGGTTGGTGGTAGATGCCGGCGATGATCTCGAAGATCTTTTTACGCTTTGCAGAGCCGATATGACTTCGGCGAACCCTAAAAAAATTGAATACTACAGGAGCAACCTGAAACAGGTGCAAGAGCAGGTAGCCGACGTTTCGGAACGGGATGCGTTGCGGAATTTCCAACCACCCGTTACGGGAGAAGATATCATGCGCATTTTTGGTTTAGACCCCGGACGAGAAGTGGGGATCATTAAAACCGAGATCCGTGAGAGTATCCTGGAAGGGAAGATTAAAAACAACCGCGAGGAGGCTTTAAACCTGATGTTTGAAAAAGCCAAGGCACTCGGACTCAACCCTGTGGAAAAACCATGATTCTATTCTTATATTTGCTGTCAATAACCTAATACTATGCGCAACACCATTTTGATATCCATCCTTTCTTTATGTATGCTTGGAACTGCAGTTTCAATCAGTTCATGCAAAAGCAAAGACGAAAAAGACAGAGACGAAACGTTTGAGGATCCATGTGGCGGAAAAGCTCCTGGAGGATTGGCTACAGCCCTTATTTCAACCGATCAGGATATTGCCCTGGGGCAAACCGTGGTTCACCAGATTGATTCCCTTAAATCGGAATATCCTGTGCTCGATTCGGTTCAATATGCTGCTGCTTATGCCCATATTTACAGGATTCGCGACAATATTTTAAACTCGGGGAAAGTATATTACGAAAACACTTTCCCATGGCAGATCAGGATCATCAAGGACGATAATACCCTGAATGCATTTTGTACACCGGGTGGTTATATTTACGTGTATACAGGTATTATTAAGTACCTGGATAATGAAACCCAATTGGCCGGGGTAATGGGGCACGAAATTGCACATGCCGACAGAAGACACAGTGCCAAACAAATGGTTCAGCAAATGGGAGCACAAACCCTTATCCAGATTCTAACCAGCGGATCCACTCAGGAACTGGCCCAGCTTGGAAATAATTTGCTGGCGTTAAAATTCAGTCGTAATGATGAAACCGAAGCTGATGATTATTCGGTGCGTTATTTATTGGGAACTGAATACGACCCTCAGGGTGCTAAATATTTTTTTCAAAAAATAAGCAGTCAGGGCGGACAACAAATTCCGGAGTTTCTAAGCACCCATCCCAATCCGGATAACAGGGTTTTTAACATTGAAGAAACCTGGAAATGCCTTGGTAGTGGCGGTAATACCGGAACCTTTGATGCACGCTACGCTGACTTTAAGAGCACTCTTCCTTAGGATCTGAGTCCATTTTCCTATTGTCAAATTCCTATCACATATTATTTTTTTGCTTTGTTAGCAACCTTGAAGCATTAAATTGGGTCTTATAACTAAATTCCCACTAGTGAAAGCCATCAAGGAATTAACCGAAGCAGAAATCGTTTATCGATGCCTACAGCAGGATACACTCGCTCAAAACGAGTTGTACCGCAGGTATGCAGGTAAAATGATGGCTGTCTGCATGCGATATGCGCGCAATCGGGATGCTGCGGCTGATATTATGCAGGATGGTTTTGTGAAAGTGTTTATCAATCTAAAATCCTTTAAGGGAGAAGGTTCCTTTGAAGGTTGGATTAAACGCATCATGATTAATACTGCCCTGAAACAGTACCGTAAGGATTTAAAATTCAAAAATGATGTAGATATAGACAATGCTTATGCCGTCACCTTTGAAAGTGATATTGTGAGCAGACTTTCAGCAAAAGAATTGATGGGACATATTCAGGAATTACCTGATGGCTACCGTACAATCTTCAACTTATACGTAGTTGAAGGATTCCAACACAATGAAATAGGAGAATTACTGGGCATTTCGGAGGGGACTTCCAAGTCACAACTTTCGCGTGCCCGAAATTATTTAATGCAAACGATTAAAAAAGACTATAAAAGCTAACCGTCATGGAACGCAACGAACAAGACATATTTGACCAACTGGTAAGAGAGAAGCTTTCCGGTTATACAGAGCCGCCAGAGCCGGCATGGATTAAAAATATTCATGCAAAGAAAAGCAGGGTGATTAACCTATATCACTTATACAGGTTAATGCTCATCACCGCACTGGTGGGTGCAGGAATATTTGCATCCGTGCAATTCGTTCCGTATAGCAATAACATTCAATCGGAAAACCAACAAATGCCTTCCGGTACTTTATCTTCTCAAAGTACTCCGGAACAGCCTGTATCTACTCGTGTTATCATAAGTAACGTACAACCATTCGGACTATCAGACAATGCATATATTTTTAATACTTCTGATGAAACTGCACCGCGCAAGAATACCAACAATGCGTCTGCGGCTAAACAACAGGCACGTGTGGGAGTAAATCAATCTAAAACGTCCTCTCTGAAATCCGGAAATAGTAAACAAACTGTGTCGGGTTCTTCAAACAAGAATAATAAGTTAAGCCAACCTACCATTCAACCATATTTGATTGAAGCCCCTAAAGATCAGATGAAAGATGTTCAAACAACACCGAATCCGAACAAAGACAATGAAGCGGAAGTTGAGAAAGAAGTATCGAGCAATTGTGAAGCTTCATTTGAATATTTTACTTCGTATAACGGAGAGGTCAACTTCGCTAACACCTCTTCCATTTCAGGAAAAAATGCTGCTATCAGTTGGTCATTTGGAGATGGTTTGGCTTCGGATGAAAAAGAACCCATTCATAAATACAAAACCACCGGTATATATGATGTAACGCTATATATTAAAGATGTCCAAAGTGGATGTCAGGATAGATTGACCAAAACCATCGCATTCAAAAATCCTAATGATAAAACCACCCCAATTACGATTAGCGGTGAATTAATTGCGGGAACAACACCCGTGAAAAACGGATTGGTTGAACTTTACCAATATGATACTCAAAAGGGGGGATTTGTTTTAGCGAATACATTACGCACTTCGTTATCCGGTTCATACAGTGTAAACCTTAATCGTAATGTGAGATACCTGTTAAAAGGAGTTCCAAGTGAAGAAATGAAAAACTACACCGCAAGCTTCTGGGGTAATAGTGAAGATGTTGAAAATGCCTCTGAAATTCTGGTTATGCCGTCTGAACAAGATAACTTAATTGGATATAATATTGAGCTTACTTTGGGTGATAAACAACCGACTGATTTAGATATCAAGGAAGTTGTGGCATCAGGCAATGAACAAAATGTGTTGTTAATTGATGTAAACAATAATATAGTTGGAGTTGGAAAAGTTGATGTCAATGGTAACTTCACATTTACCGGTAATATCCCTCCGGGAGAGTATAAAGTGGTGAACCCTTCAACAGGTGTGAGTACAGCTAAGACCGTCACAGCAGGAGGAAATGTATCAGGCAGCATTTTTGGAAACGTAAAAGATCAAACTATTGACAAAGATGATAAAGTTAGTGTATTCCCTAATCCT
>JAZKGH010000224.1:0-12569 GCA_040386055.1 Bacteroidota bacterium | reverse complement strand
AGTTCCTCTGCGGTAGCGAGTGCGACCTTCATTATTTTTCCAAAAGAAACAATCGTTACATCCGATCCTTCTCTTTTAACAGATGCTTTACCAATAGGAATGATGTATTCTTCTTCAGGCACTTCCCCTTTTTCACCGTACATCTGCTCGCTTTCCATAAAAATAACCGGATCATTGTCTCTGATAGCTGATTTTAACAACCCCTTAGCATCAGCGGGATTTGAGGGAACCACAACTTTTAATCCGGGACAGTTTGCAAACCAGTTTTCAAAAGCCTGTGAGTGTTGTGCTCCCAATTGTCCGGCAGATCCTGTAGGACCTCTGAATACAATGGGAATATTAAATTGTCCGCCACTCATCTGATACATTTTTGCCGCAGCATTAATAACCTGATCGATGGCTACTAAAGAAAAATTGAAGGTCATAAATTCAATTACAGGACGCAATCCGTTCATTGCAGCACCAACTCCGATACCGGCAAAACCTAATTCAGCGATAGGTGTATCAATCACTCTTTTGTCTCCAAATTCATCAAGCATACCCTGACTCACTTTATAGGCTCCGTTATAGTCCGCTACTTCTTCTCCCATCAAAAAGATGTTTTCGTCTCTGCGCATCTCTTCGTTTAGTGCCTCTCTTAACGCTTCTCTGAATTGAATAACTCTCATTTAATTTTGATATTAAGGTGTGCAAAAATACACCTATTCTGGTCCTTTCAAAATAGAATAAAGAAGAGCTCTGAAATAAGCACTATAAGCGGTATTGTCAATAAATGAGGATGTTAAGTACAGGATTTGAACAGGTTGGAATATTATCCTTTATGGGGATGCTCGGCAGGAAGTAGAATCTGAATCTCAAACAGAGAAGAATTTTGCTGCTGAGGAAAAAAAAGTTCTCCATGGTGTTTGAGAATTATCTGTTTGGCTATCCACAGTTTTGAAGATGATTCTGTGTATTCGTTGTTCTCTATAAGGGTAAGGTGAAATGGATCATCTTCAACAATCTCCGTATCTGCATATTTTCCGGTAATGTTTAAGGTAACCTGTTTGTCGTCATTTGCAGTTTGAATTCGTAATTCCTCATTGGTTCCCATCACAAGTATGGCAGTGCTTAGTATCGCAAAAATTGCCGTAGTGAGTAAATTTGTATCAGCATGGAATCGGAAAGAAAGGTGTTGTTCATCCATAATATGGATGTTTTTTGTTTCCAAATCATTTGAACAAAATTCAATACTTTGATCAAGAATGTCACGAAACTCAGTAGTTGTGACATTCAGATGCAAGTTGTTGCTGATGAGTTTAATCCAGGTTGAAAAAAGTTGCAATTGAAAAAAGGACTTGCGTGACAGTTGACGGATTAAAGATGCATATTCTTTCTTTCGGTCGTCTGACAATTCATCAAAATGAGAGGCTAATAAGTCGCTGAAACCTATCAATCCATTAAACGGACTTCGAACATCGTGGCTCAAATGGGCTAACAATTTATAGTCGATTTGTGCCGAAGCTATCGATGTTTGTTTTTCCATTGCAAACCTTAAAGGGTTGAAGTGAGTTTAAATTTATTTTTGATAATTGAAAAATAATTACGACTTACTTCAAATGGTTCTGCTAACCCTTTGAGATAGAGGATTCCGGTATCATATGTGCCTTTATCAATTTTAATTACATTGTGAAGGTTCACAATTGTTGAGCGGTGTACGCGGAAGAAATCGTCAAGCGGAAGTTTATCTTCCCAAATTTTGATTAATCCGTAAGTAACAAATTGTGTTCCGTCTTCAAGGCACACATTGGTATAATTACCCTTTGCCTGTATATAATTAATGTCTTTTATTTTGATGAATTTCATCTCATTGTTGATGTTCATCAATACCATATTGTTTATGCTGAAACGACTGTTAAGTTTCGTGAATTCATCAATATCCTCAAGGGTTTTTTCAACAATATTAATACGACCCAAAGCTTTTTTCAGGCGATCAAAGCTGATAGGTTTTACAATGTAATCGATGGTATTGTATTCAAATGCTTTTACAGCAAACTCAGTGAAGGAAGTTGTAAAAACAATTTTAGTTTGAGGAGTAAGATATTTAATCAAATCAAGGGAATTTGCTCCTTGCAAATCGATATCCAATATGGCAAGATCAATAGTATTGCTGTTTTCCTGCAGCAACACTTCAGACTCTTTAAAGGTGGTAGCTTTTCCAATTACTTCGATAAAGTCAAAACTCTTTAAAAATTCTGTTAAGAGGGTAATAGAAGCAAGATCATCCTCTATAATGACGGTTTTGATAGTAGCTTTGTTCATTGCTTATTTAAATTGTTGTAAAAACGTTGTGAAGATACGAACAACAGTACAATTAACCAAATATACTTTTGGTGCTGAATCCTTACATTTGCTGCAATATATTTAAATATGGTAAAGGAAATTCAGTTCTTAAAACTTTTTAATCCGGATAACTGGAAACAGTATGAATTGATTGATGCCGGAAATGGCGAGAAATTAGAACGGTTTGGAGCTGTTGTGACCAGAAGACCTGAGCCACAGGCTTTGTGGGATAAGTTACTTCCGGAGAAAGAATGGCAACAAATGGCTCATGTTTCGTTTATCCAAAAAGGAAGTCATAATGGTGAATGGCGTAAGCATAAACCTATTGGCGATAAATGGATGATTAATTACAAACACGAAAAACTTGATATAACGTTCAATTTGTCGCTAACCTCTTTTAAGCATATTGGAATTTTTCCGGAGCAGGCATTAAACTGGGATTTTATTTTTAATAATGTTAGAGCCATGAAGTTGAGTGAAGCACCCAAAGTGCTTAATTTATTTGCTTATACAGGAGGCGCATCGCTTGCGGCAAAGGCTGCAGGAGCAGATGTAACGCATGTTGATTCAATTAAGCAGGTGATCAGTTGGTCGAGAGAAAATATGGAAGCGTCCAATTTGAATGATATCAGATGGGTGGTTGAAGACGCCTTGAAATTTGTAAAGCGTGAGGCCAAAAGAGGTAAGAAATATAATGGAATCATTCTGGATCCACCGGCATATGGAATTGGTGCAAATGGGGAACGTTGGAAACTGGATGAAAATATCAATGAAATTCTGAAAGAGATTGCTCAAATAATAGAGCCTAAACACAACTTCCTTATTCTGAATATGTACTCATTGGGAATGAGTGCCCTCATCACAGAAAACTTAATCAAAAATCATTTTAAAGATCAGAGCAAAAACCTGGAAGTAGGGGAGGTGTATTTGCCGGCAACGAGTGGATTGAAACTGCCATTGGGAATATTGGCGCGTTTTGCTAATCCGTAACAATTACATTTTATATTTTTTCTTAATCTGAAAGAAGTAGTTTCTGCTTACTTCAAAGGATTTGTCATTACCTTTCAGGAATAAACGCCCTGTATCATTTGCCCATTTTTCAATACGCACTACATTTTGCAAATTAATGATAGTGGAGCGATGAATCTGAATGAATACTTCTTCAGGTAAACGAGCATCCCAGTTTTTTATGGAATTGTACGTAACACTTAAACGACCATCCGTTAAATACACTTTGGTATAATTTCCGTATGCTTCTATGTAATTAATTTCATTGATCCGAACAAACGACAACTTGTTATCAAAACTTAACAGGATGATATGGTCAGGTCCGAATTTTGCATTGGCCTCATCACTCCAGTTGTCTGTTTCTTCCCATTTGTTGGTTACTTTCTCTATAGCTTTTGTTAAACGATCCAAACTGATTGGCTTAAGCAAATAATCTACCGCGTTCAATTCAAATGCTTTGATGGCAAAATCACTGTGGGAAGTAATGAAAATAACCATCGGCTTGTAATTGATTTTGCTTAGTAAATCAATTGAAGTCAGACCGTTTAAGTCAATATCAAGGAATAAAAGATCAGGACGTTCTTCATGAATCACATCCTGCGCTTGATCAAAGTCGGATGCTTCACCTACCACCTGTATTTTGTCGAAATTGGAAAGCAGTTTTTTGAGTACCATTCGCATGCTTTCAACATCGTCAACAAGAACTGCTTTTATTACATCTTTCATCGAGTCTTTCTTTAATGTTATTTTGTATTCGGTATGCTGTTGTTTGTCAAAAGTGCATTCATCTCCGAACAACGTCTGAATTAGGCTTTTACTTTGCATCAATAATAATACCCATCCTTGTAAAATGCAATAGATTATTATAACAGGGGGTAAATACAAAAAATGCCGCATATTAACTTACGGCATTTCTATATAAATGGGATGTGTGTAAAAGAAATGTATTTAAGCAGAAGCTTCTTCGCTTTCGGCTGTGCGTTCAGGTCTCATCTGAGGGAAGAAAAGCACATCCTGAATGGATGGGTTATTCGTCATGATCATCACTAAACGGTCTATACCAATACCGATGCCGGCTGTAGGCGGCATACCATATTCCAGCGCACGAAGGAAATCGTGATCAATAAACATCGCTTCATCATCGCCTCTTTCCATCAGTTGAGCCTGCTCCTCAAAGCGTTCACGCTGGTCAATCGGATCATTTAGCTCAGAGTAGGCGTTTGCTAACTCTTTTCCGTTCACCATCAATTCAAAACGTTCTACCAGGCCTGCCTGGGTTCTGTGTTTCTTTGTAAGCGGACTCATCTCTACCGGATAGTCAGTAATGAAGGTTGGTTGAATGTAGTTGCCTTCACATTTGGCCCCGAAAATTTCATCAATCAATTTTCCTTTACCAATATTACCGGCTACATCAATGCGCAATTGTTTGCATACATCCCGCAATTGAGCCTCGTCCATACCACTGATGTCAATGCCTGTAAATTCTTTAATTGAGTCAAACATGGTAACGCGCTTGAATGGAGCTTTGAAGTCTATCATTTTATCACCCACCTGCACTTCTGTTGTTCCATGAAGGGTGAGAGCAATTTTTTCAATCAATTCTTCCGTTAAATCCATCATCCAGTTGTAGTCTTTATAGGCTACATACAGTTCCATAACTGTAAATTCAGGGTTATGTGTCCTGTCCATCCCCTCATTCCTGAAATTACGCGAAAATTCATATACCCCGTCAAATCCACCTACAATCAGGCGTTTCAGGTATAATTCATTTGCAATACGCATATACATGGGAATGTCCAATGAGTTATGATGTGTAGTAAACGGACGGGCAGCAGCCCCACCCGGAATAGCCTGTAACACCGGGGTATCCACTTCAAGGTAACCTTTTTCGTTGTAAAAATCACGAATGGTATTTACCAGTTGCGTGCGTTTAATAAAGGTATCTTTTACGTGTGGATTGATGATCAAATCAACATAACGCTGGCGGTATCTGAATTCGGGATCGGTTACGGCATCAAATGTTTCCCCATCTTTTTCCTTTACAATAGGAAGGGGTTTTAATGATTTTGACAACAATTTGAATTCTTCAACGTGAATGGAAGTTTCTCCCGTTTTGGTAGTGAATACATATCCTTTCACACCAATGATGTCGCCAATGTCGAGTAGTTTTTTGAACAACGTATCATAAAGGCTTTTGTATTCACCTTTGCAAATATCATCACGTCTCACATACAATTGAATTTTACCTGTAGCATCCTGAATCACACAAAATGCAGCTTTACCCATATCACGCACACTCATGATACGGCCTGCGATAGAGATGTTTTTAAATTCAATTTTATCTGCCTCGTAGTGTGTATGTATATCTTTTGCAGATGTATTTATCTCAAAAAGCTCGGCAGGGTATGGGTTGATGCCCATATTTTCAATTTCCTGCAGTTTTTGTCTGCGTATAATTTCTTGTTCGTTCAATTCCATGTCAATGCCTGTTTTAAAAGAGGTGCAAAAATATAAAAACGCGGACCATTTAATAATGCTTTTTTGTGACTGAGTGTGAATGACCTATCTTTGTAAGCAAATGGACTCAGTTGTTAAAAAAGATATTCGTTCGCTCAGCCTTTCAGAATTGAAGGAATCCTTTGCCACTATGGGCGAGAAACCTTTTCGTGGTCAGCAGGTGTATGAATGGTTATGGAAAAAAAGTGCCCGATCATTTGCCGAAATGAGTAATCTGAGTAAGGAGTTGCGTGAAAAGCTAGAGCAATATTATACCGTAAATGCAGTAACTGTTGATGAAAAGCAAATAAGCAGTGACGGTACCATTAAGAATAGTTTGAAGTTATATGACGGCCCGATTGTAGAAGGAGTATTGATTCCTACTGAAAAGAGGATGACGGCTTGTGTGTCGTCACAGGTAGGATGTAGTTTGAGTTGCAGGTTTTGCGCAACCGGGAAACTGGATCTGGCCCGTAACCTTAATGCAGATGAGATTTATGACGAGGTGGTGATTATTAAAAATCAGGCAGAACAGTATTACCAGCGGCCGCTCACCAATATTGTATTTATGGGAATGGGTGAACCATTGCTGAATTATAGAAATGTAATGGGAGCGATAGCTAAAATAACCGGGGAGGATGGATTGAATATGGCTTCTGATCGTATCACCGTTAGTACTGCCGGTATTGCTAAAATGATTCGAAAGTTGGGTGATGATGAGGTTAAGTTTAACCTGGCGCTTTCGCTGCATGCAGCAAATGATGAAAAGCGCAGCAAGATCATGCCTATTAATGAGAGTAACACATTAGATGTGTTGGGGGAGGCATTGGCTTATTATTACAGCAAAACCAAGAATCAGGTAACGTTTGAATACATCGTGTTCAAGGATTTTAACGATACGATTAAAGATGCCGATGAGCTGTTGGCATTTTCGAAATATGTACCTTCAAAAGTTAATCTGATAGAATATAATAGTATTGACGGAGGAGAATTTCAAAACACTTCGGGGAATAAACTCTACAGATTTCAGCGTTACCTCGAAGAAAACGGATTAACAGCAACGTTGCGAAGAAGCAGAGGAAAAGATATAGATGCCGCCTGTGGACAGTTGGCAAATAAGCGCCATGAAGAGGCTGTGATGGATGAATAATCAAAAAAATGAGCACCATCATATTTATTTAAATGAACTGGTGTGAACTTTGTAACTATTAACAATGAAGTAATGTTACCTTGTTATGTTTAACCATATAAACCACCTTCACCATGATTAATAATGTATTGCTTCCAACGGATTTTTCAATAGTAGCCAATAATGCGTTGCGTTATGCTATTGAATTGTGTAAAAAGACACACTCAAAACTACACTTATTTCATGTAAAGAGCATTCCGATAATGGACGCATCTTTTCCTGCCGAAACCTACCAACTCATGCTTCAGGAAATGGAGGAATCTACAGAGCAAGGTTTTGAAAAACTTGAATCAACATATCTCAAAACATCAGGAATTCAATATGAGTTTCATACTGCAACAGGATTTGTAAATGATGAGGTTGTTAGCTTTAGCAAAAGCAAAAAAATGGACCTTATTGTGATGGGTACTACTGGAGCCAGTGGCTTGCAGGAAATATTAGTAGGCAGCAACAGTGCTTCTGTAATTGGTAAAAGTGAAATTCCGGTGCTCGTTATTCCACCGGGATCAGCCTATATCGAACCTAAGCATATTCTATACTCTAGCGATTATTCTGAACCGGAATTTCCGGCTGTTTCGCGACTGATGTTTTTTGCAGATTTATATCAGGCAAAGGTTACTGTATTGCACATCACAACAGAGTTTGATAAATATTTTGATGCCGAACATAATTTCTTTGCCCGTAACAAAGAACACATCAATCATGAACAAATTACAGTTGTAAATAAGGCCAATACGGAGGTTACGGAGGCTATTGAAAAATACATCGTGGATCATCATGCAGATATGCTGGTAATGGCTAAACATAGCCGTAGCTTCTTCGATAGGCTCTTTCATAGAAGCTTAAGTAAGAAGATGGCTTATCATACCAAAATTCCTTTGTTGGTATTGCATAAATAAAACAAAAAAGGCTGTTCACCAAAGTGAACAGCCTTTTTTAATATGGCAAAGTATAAATTATAATGCCTCTGCAATCACTTCTCTTACTTCAGGAACCATACGTTGCAGCATTCCTTCAATACCGCGTTTTAAGGTTACTGTAGATGATGGACAACCACTGCATGAACCTTTCATTTCAACCGTTACAACTCCATTTTCATATGATTTAAAAGAGATCATTCCCCCATCCACTTCAACGGCCGGTTTTACATATGTATCCAAAACATCAATAATTTTAGCTACTATAACATTATCCGCTCCGTAATCTCCCACAACGGTTTTCTCCGATTTAATCAGAATAGGTTCTTTAGCCTCTACATATGATTTAAGGAATTCACGCATGATGGGAATTATTTCTTCCCACTCAGCACCTTCTGTACGGGTGATGGTTACAAAGTTGTTCATGATGAATACACCATTCACAAAGTTGAATTCGTATAAGTTTTTAGCCAGGGGTGAAGATACAACGCTTTCACGGGTTGGGAAATCGGCACTGTCATCGGGCAAAATCATCTTATTAAAAACGAACTTCATCGTTTCCGGGTTCGGAGTTTGCTCCGCATATACTTCAAGAAATTCTTTTTCTGCTGTCATGTTATTTTAAATAAGCTTACAAACGTAACAATATTTGTCTGGAAAAAGTTTGTGAAAATTATCAGGGCGAGTCACAGACGTGCAATCGTATGGGATTTGCAGTTGCAAACTTCAAACATATCCTGCTAATTATTCAACGGATCTTCTGCAGCAACTTTATCGGTGCGTTTGGTTCCGCGGTACATTTCAAATTTGTGGAATTTACATTCCAGCTGACTGTTCCATACGATCAAACGTTTGCTGGCGGCCAGTCCTACCTTTTTAAGGGCTTCTCTGTTGGATGATAAAATCCAGACATCGTAACCTGAAAACTCCTGCTTGAATTTATCACCCATCATTTTATAGAAAGCGCCAATCTCGCCAACATCAAGGCGTTCGCCATATGGAGGATTCATTATCACAATACCGCCATTTTCGGGTGGAGGTGCAGTTTGTTCTTCAAAACGTTTATTGGTGAGTTCAATTACACCATCCAAACCTGCCTTGCGGGCATTGTTGCGGGCAATTTCGATAACCTTGAATACAGCATCATTGCCAATAAAACGCGCATTGGTTTCACGAATACCTGCAAGTGCCTCGTCTTTTACTTTTTTCCAAAGTTCTGCATCAAAATCTTTCCATCCTTCAAACGCAAAACGCTCACGGTTGATATTTGGGGGGATATTTTTAGCAAACATTGCTGCTTCAATCAGGATGGTTCCGCTTCCGCACATACAATCCATGAATACACCTTCTCCATTCCAACCACTATGTAAAATAAGTGCAGCTGCAGTAACTTCATTGAGTGGAGCAAGATTGGCATCAGCTCTGTAGCCTCTGCGGTGCAAGGATTCTCCGGAACTATCCAATGACAGCGTACACTGGTGTTGAAAAATATGCAGGTTGAGGCGCAAATCCGGTTTAATGATATCTACACTCGGGCGCACACCAAATTTTTCGCGGAACTGATCCACAATAGCATCCTTGGTCTTTTGCGAAATATATTGGGTGTGGTTAAACAGATCGGAATTGGTGCTGGCTTCAATGGCAAGAGTGCCATCAACGTCCATATATTGTTCCCAGTTTACTTCCTTTACACCATCGTATAATTCCTGTTCATTCACGGCTTCAAAACGGTGAATGGGAATTAAAATGCGCAATGCAGTACGTAAACAAAGATTGGCTTTATACAATAAGGCTTTATCTCCATCAAAACTCACGGCTCTTTTGTGTTGTTCTATATTGGTAGCCCCCAGTTCTTCAAGCTCTTTGGCCAATAAAGGTTCAAGTCCCTGTTGTGTTTTGGCTACAATATTAAATGTGATATTCAGGTTCATATATTTGGGCAAAGGTACTACAATAAAATTGGTATAATGGCCTGAATAGGTTTAATTTCGAGCTGAAATAACACCACCCTATGAAGAAATTATGTTTCACTGTTGTTCTGGGAACAACACTTTTCGGATGCAATCACCCCAATCAAAACGTTCAGGCAGAACAAACGCTCAGCAATTATATTGGTTTTGTAGACTCTGTATATGCAGCTAATGAAGTATGGAAAATGACTATAGATACTGATTATGTGGAGATGCTTGTCAATCCTGCAGATTCAGCCAAAACAAAGGTGGATACCATTATCACACTACCATCATCAAAAAAATCAATGGTTGTTGATGCTTTTTATAAGGTACGCATTTTAGAGAAATATATACCATTGAAGGCAGAAGTTGACCATCAATTCAGCCGGCTCGATTCGGTTTCGCAACAGAATTACAAAGCCGCACGGAAAAAATTCGAGTCGTTATTGGGTGAATAATCTGCCGGAATTCGTCCGATAAAGTATATTCGCCCTTTCAATTGTGTAACTATGAATATTCTGTTAATCGGATCGGGTGGACGTGAACATGCGTTTACATATAAAATTACCCAAAGCGCTTTGTGCGATAAATTGTTTGTGATGCCCGGAAATGCGGGTACTGCGCAATTGGCTATCAATGTGCCTTTGGATCCTTTGGATTTTACCAATGTAGGAAAGTTTTGCCTTGATAATGATGTGAAATTAATTGTGATTGGCCCTGAAGAACCGCTTGTGAAAGGTATGCGTGATTATTTCGGTGCAGACGATCATTTGAAGATGATTCCGTTTATTGGTCCGGGAGAAAAGGGTGCACAATTAGAAGGCAGCAAGGATTTCAGCAAAGCCTTCATGAAAAAATACGGTGTTCCAACTGCCGCTTACGAGACATTTACTGCTGAAAACTTACAAGCCGGGATCGAATATGTAAAATCGCATTCATTGCCCGTGGTATTAAAAGCAGATGGGCTGGCAGCAGGAAAAGGTGTATTGATTTGCCAAAGCAACGAAGAAGCTGTAGCAGAATTAACGGCCATGATTAACGAACAAAAATTCGGAGCTGCTAGCAGCAAAGTTGTGGTGGAGGAGTTCTTGAGCGGAATTGAACTTTCCGTATTTGTGTTATCAGACGGAACAAATTATAAAGTATTACCCTCGGCTAAAGATTATAAACGTATTGGAGAAGGAGATACAGGTTTGAATACAGGAGGAATGGGTGCTGTGTCTCCGGTACCTTTTGCAGATGCAGCATTTTTGAAAAAAGTAGAAGAGCGGATTATTAAACCAACCATTGAAGGATTGAAGAAAGAAGAGATTGATTATGTTGGATTTATTTTCATTGGGTTGATGAATAAGGATGGTGAACCTTCGGTGATTGAATACAACTGCCGCATGGGTGACCCTGAAACAGAAGTGGTACTGCCACGCATTGAATCAGACTTTGTGGAGTTGATGATGGCAACGGGAACCGGTAAGCTCAATAAAGTGGAGTTAACATTATCAGATCAAACAGCAGTAACGGTGATGATGGTAAGCGAAGGTTATCCCGGTGATTATCCTAAAGGCAGAGTTATGACAGGATTTGATCAGACATCCGATTCATTATTGTTTCATGCCGGAACCAAGAAAAATGAAAAGGGAGAAATTGTGACCAATGGCGGACGAGTATTGGCAATTACTTCATTTGGAAAAGATGTGAAGGAGGCAGTGTCGAAATCATTTGTCAATGCAGAGAAGATTCAATACGAAGGGAAATACTATAGAAAAGATATCGGGTACGAGTTCTTATAGCCGCAGATTACGCTAATTTATTTGATGAATCTGTCTTAGTTGTCGTTAATAAAAAAGCCTTCCTGTTTCATAAACAAGAAGGCTTTTTTTATAGATATAATTGAATTAACCTAATAACTCAATTACCCAATAACTTATTTGCCCAACTTAGTTTTCAAACCTGCATCCAATGCATCTAAAAACTCTTCGGTGTATAAGTAATGTTTGCCGTGCTCCACTTTGTTTCCGTGAATACATACAGCTAAATCTTTGGTCATTTTTCCGCTTTCAACAACGTCCACACATACTGTTTCCAAAGCATGACAGAAGTTAATCAACTCCTGGTTTCCGTCTAATTTACCACGGAACTCCAAACCACGTGTCCATGCAAAAATACTCGCAATAGGGTTGGTTGAAGTTGGTTTACCGGCCTGGTGATCGCGGTAGTGACGGGTAACGGTACCGTGAGCTGCTTCTGCTTCCATTGTTTTTCCATCGGGAGTCACCAACGTAGAAGTCATCAAACCCAATGAACCAAATCCTTGTGCAACCGTATCGGATTGTACATCGCCATCATAATTTTTACAAGCCCATACAAAGTTACCGTTCCATTTCAATGCCGAAGCCACCATGTCATCAATCAAGCGGTGCTCATATGTAATACCGGCAGCTGCATATTTTTCTTTGTAATCTGATTGGTAAATTTCTTCGAAGATATCTTTGAAGCGACCATCATACTTTTTCAAAATGGTATTTTTGGTTGAAAGATATAAAGGCCATTTTTTCTGTAACGCAGTATTGAAGCAAGAGTGCGCAAATCCACGGATACTCTCATCAGTATTGTACATTGCTAAAGCAACGCCATCTCCTTTGAAATTGTATACTTCATGTTCGATAACTTGTCCGTCTTCACCTTCAA
>JAZKGH010000223.1:17570-18382 GCA_040386055.1 Bacteroidota bacterium | reverse complement strand
AATTCAACTCTTCTTTTCCGTGGCATGCTTTGTATTTCTTACCGCTTCCACAAGGGCAAGGATCATTACGGCCAATCTTGTTGGTATTCACAATTTGTTCTTGCTTGCGTTCACCTTGTCCCGCTGCAGCGGTTGCCAAAGCCATTGCTTTCTGCACGTGTTCAATATCTTCTGCTCTGCTGGTTTGCAACTTTGGTTGTGGTTTAGGTTGCGGTTTTGCTTCCTGAACCGGATTACCTATTTGTTGTGGAATAAATCCTTTAAACAACATTGGTAATACTTCACGGTTGATACGGCTTACCATGTCTTTAAATAAATTGAAAGATTCTAGTTTGTAAATCAACAATGGATCTTTTTGTTCGAACACAGCATTTTGAGATGATTGTTTCAACTCATCCATCTCACGTAAATGTTCTTTCCACTCATCGTCAATAATCCAAAGAGTAGCCATTTTTTCAAATGTTTTGGCTACTTCCAATCCCTGATTATCATATGCTTTTTTCAATGGAACAGGAATTTGCATCCCGCGAATTCCATCACTGAAAGGTACGCCTACAAACTCAACCTGTGAGCCACGACTTTCAAATAGATCTTTAATAACAGGGAATGCTTCTTGCGCAAGATGAGCACATTTCACATGGTAGTGATTCAATAATTCAAAGAACAGCTGATCAGCCACTTTTTCAACTTTACCATTCATGAAAGTAGCTTCGTCCATTGTTGTATCATACGAAAACAAACGAATCAGTTCCAGTTTGAATTCGGTAAAGCTCTTTTGTTCCTGATAGATTTCCACCAGCTCATGGCTTAAG
>JAZKGH010000223.1:11447-17560 GCA_040386055.1 Bacteroidota bacterium | reverse complement strand
CCAATTCCAGTTTATCTCCGTATAATGCATTTCTTCGTTTGCTGTAAATCACTTCACGTTGTGAGTTCATTACATCATCATATTCCAATAAACGTTTACGTGTACCAAAGTTGTTTTGTTCTACTTTACGTTGCGCACGTTCAATATTTTTGGTAATCATGGAGTGCTCAATGTTCTCGCCTTCTTTCATACCCAAACGGTCCATGATGGAGGCAATACGTTCACTGCCGAACAAACGCATCAAATCATCTTCCAGTGAAACATAAAAGCGAGAAGATCCCGGATCGCCCTGACGTCCTGCACGACCACGCAACTGTCTGTCTACACGTCTTGATTCGTGACGTTCGGTACCGATGATAGCTAATCCACCTGCTTCTTTCACCCCTTCGCCCAACTTGATATCCGTACCACGACCCGCCATGTTGGTAGCAATGGTTACTGTTCCTGCCTGACCTGCTTCTTGAACAATATCTGCCTCACGCTGATGTTGTTTTGCATTCAATACATTGTGTCTAATTTTGCGCAATTGCAACATTTTACTCAGCAACTCCGAAACCTCAACGGACGTAGTTCCCACCAATACAGGTCTTCCGGCTTCTGTCAGTTTTACAACATCATCAATCACGGCATTGTATTTTTCACGTTTGGTTTTATAAATGATATCATTTTCATCCTTACGTGAAATATTACGGTTGGTAGGAATCACCACCACATCCAATTTATAGATTTCCCAGAACTCACCTGCTTCTGTTTCTGCTGTTCCGGTCATACCACATAGTTTGTGGTACATACGGAAGAAGTTTTGAAGGGTAACCGTTGCATACGTTTGAGTAGCAGCTTCTACTTTTACATTTTCTTTTGCTTCAATGGCCTGGTGCAAACCATCGCTGTATCTACGACCATCCAATACACGACCGGTTTGTTCGTCAACAATTTTTACCTTGTCTTCCTGAATGATGTATTCCACATCACGCTCAAACATGCAGTATGCTTTCAATAACTGATTAATGGTATGAATCCGCTCCGATTTAATCGAGAACTCCAACATCAACTGTTCTTTGGTTTTCAGTTTTTCCTCATCACCCATCGTTGATTTTTCGATCTCAGCGATCTCACTCCCCACATCCGGAATCACAAAGAAATGAGCATCCTCACCTGAAGAGGTAATTAACTCAACACCTTTTTCGGAGAGATCAACAGAATTCACTTTTTCGTCAATCACAAAATACAAATCAGCATCTACCTTGTGCATTTCCTTTTGCTGGTCCTGCATGTAGTAGTTTTCTGTTTTGTTCAACAATTGGCGCATGCCTTGTTCTCCCAAAAACTTAATCAATGCTTTGTTTTTGGGAAGACCCCTATATGCTTGTAATAATTTGAATCCGCCATCTTTTTCATTACCGGCTTCAATCAATTTTTTAGCCTCGGTAAGAGCAGTATTGACAAATGCTTTTTGGGTATTTACCAGCTTCTCAATACGTGGTTTTAAAATATGGAATTGTTGGTCATCACCTTTTGGGATAGGGCCGGAGATGATCAATGGTGTACGGGCGTCATCAATCAATACCGAATCCACCTCATCCACCATAGCAAAGTGATGTTTGCGCTGAACAAGCTCGCTCACATCGCGGCTCATATTGTCACGCAGGTAATCGAAACCAAACTCATTATTAGTTCCGTAAGTAATATCCGCTAAATAGGCTCTGCGTCTTTCCGGAGAATTGGGTTGGTGGTAATCAATACAATCAACACGCAATCCGTGGAATTCAAACAATGGAGCGTTCCATTCACAGTCACGTCTGGCCAGGTAATCATTCACCGTTACAATATGAACACCTTGTCCGGCAAGAGCATTCAGGTAAGCAGGTAAGGTTGATACCAATGTTTTTCCCTCACCCGTAGCCATCTCTGAAATTTTACCTTGATGTAATACCACACCACCAATAAGCTGTACATCATAATGGATCATATTCCAAACAACTGTATTTCCGGCTGCTTCCCAGCTATTGCTCCAAATGGCTTTATCACCTTCAACACGAACCGGTTTTTTCAAACGGGTGTAGGCAGTTAATTCTTTATCAAATGCACTGGCCTCAACAATTAACTGTTTGTTTTCTGTTAAACGTCTGGCTGTTTCTTTTACCACAGCAAAGGCTTCCGGTAAGATTTCAAGCAATACTTTTTCCAGTTCTTCGTCACGTTGCTTTTTCAGCTTATCCATTTGTTTGAAAAAATCATCTTTTTCATGGATATCTAAATCAGTAGCTTGAGTCTTCGTTTTCAACGAATCCAGTTCTTCATCGATATCTGAAAGGTATTCAGCTATACGTTGTTTGAATTGTGCCGTTTTGCTTCTGAGTTCATCATCTGAGACACCTTGTAATTTTGCAAACTCTTCATTGATAAGCCCCACATAAGGTGTGATGGTTTTAAGGTCGCGTTCTGATTTGCTTCCAAATATCTTGGTAACTGCGCTGAATATCGAATTGATCATTGAACTGTGTTAATAATGCTTTTAAGGGCGGTAAAAATAATACAATTAAAGGTTTTACCCTAGGCATAAATAAAGCCAATCCTTTTTTGAGCGACTTTTTGGCATGGTTTTTACTTAAAGCGTTTTACCTTTGAATCTAAGCTTATGAATATTATTCGTTATTGTCTGTTAATCAGTATGATTTTTCCGGGAGGATATGCGCTATTGGCACAAACAAAACCTGCAGCTACCCCTAATGTGTATAAAAGTAAGCCTATTCAGCCTGCTACACCCAGGATAAAAACACAACAAAGCTCACCGGTAGCCAATCCTAATAAACTAAACAACCCATCTACGGGTAATCCACGTGTAGCAACTTCCAAAGATTCGGTTGTCAAACCGGTGATTACCAAAGATCCCAATGAACCTGTTTATGGGGGATTGGTTAACATTGGGTTAGCTATTGGGGTTCCAAGAGGAGAGTTTAAGACCAATACAAATGGAGATGTCGGAATCGGATTCGATGTATCGGTTCTGGCAAATTTGGGTCCGGGAAAACGTTCAGCAGCAGAATGGAATGACCGGTTGGTGAATGTATATGTTGGAGGCGCGTTTCAGTATATGCGTCAAAGTGGTAATAGCGACCAGTACAGTGTGAGCAATTATTTTTCGGAGACCAGTTTTGAATCTAAGGTAGTCAATAATATGTATGCGCTCAATGTAGTTGGGCGAATAGAATTTCTGCCGGGATATCTCAAACTCTTTGGAGAAGCGAGTGCCGGTGGACGTTTGTTTTCAGGCGTACACAAATTGCATGTTGATGATGTTCCATATTCATACACTAACCCGGATGATAGACGTACAGAAGACTTCAGCAATGGCCTGCGCACAGATATTGTTGGAAATTACGCTCTGGGTGGAGGATTACGAGTGGGCTCGGATAATGTGAAGGTTGAATTGAAGGTAATGTATCTATGGGGAACATCAGCAGAATATGTTGACATGCACAGCATTCAGTTTAATAGAAATGACAATAGTGTTACATATAGTACACGGAGCTCAACCACCAATATGATTATTCCACAACTGAGTATTTCGCTTGGGTTTTAGTTATTGGTTACTTGGTTATTAAGTTATTTATTGTGGGTTACAGGTTGAAGGAGATATTCTAAACATTAGTCGTCATTCATTGTGTTGACCCCGCTGGTGCAAAGCGGTTGTATAAGAGTATGTTGGAAGTTTGTAAACCGTATGAAAAAGAAGAGCAGATACAATGTCTGGTTCGAAAAGCAAATGAAGATTTATATCTTGAACAGATTGAATTGCTAACGGATTTATGGAAGCAGGATGAATTTCCGTTTTGGTATAAATAGATTGAACAGACTGAAAAAGAAAATTAGTAAAAATGATTGAAACTTTTAGCTTTGTGCTGTATACAAAACTATTGCCATTACTTGCACACATGAAAGTTACCGAACATATTAAGAACGCTAAATCAACACTGTTTTCTATTGAGATTCTACCGCCTTTAAAAGGCAAGGACATTCAATCCATTTTTGACGGAATTGATCCGTTGATGGAATTTAAACCTGCTTTTATTGATGTTACCTATCATCGTGAAGAGTTTGTATTACGCAAACGAAAGGACGGGGGCTTTGATAAAGTATTCACACGTAAACGTCCGGGAACTGTTGCCATTTGTGCGGCTTTGATGAACCGGTATAAAATTGATACTGTTCCGCATTTGATATGTGGTGGTTTTAGTAAGGAAGAAACCGAAAATGCGCTTATCGATTTAAACTTTTTAGGAATTGATAATGTATTGGTATTACGAGGTGACAGCATTAAGAACGAACCGAATTTTATCCCGGAACCCGATGGCAACAAAAACACTCTTGAATTATTACTTCAGGTAAAGGATATGAATAGTGGTATTTACCTGGATGAAGAAATATCAAATGCGACACCTTCAGACTTCTGTATTGGCGTGAGCGGTTATCCTGAAAAACATTTTGAGGCACCTAACATGAACAGTGATTTACGCTGGTTAAAACAAAAGACGGATAGTGGTGCAGATTACATTGTTACACAAATGTTTTTTGATAATAAACAGTTTTTCAACTTTGCAGAGCAATGCAAAACAATGGGTATTAATAAACCCATTATACCCGGACTGAAACCACTTACCACTAAAAAACAATTAATGGTGTTATCAAAACTATTCCACATTGATTTTCCTGAAGAATTGGTGTTGGAAGTTGAGAAATGCAAGGATGATAAAGCAGTGAAACAGGTAGGCATTGAGTGGGCCATTCAACAATCAATTGAACTTAAAAAAGCGGGCACACCGGTATTACATTATTATACCATGGGCCTCAGTGAAGCAACCAAAGCTATTGCCAGCAAAGTTTTCTAGTTTGCAGTTTTATATGACTAGGTAATTAAGCCATTCGAATTTCGTCCCGATAGCTATCGGGAGAATTTTGAATTTCCTTCACGAGTTGTGCTTTCGTTGTTCCATTGTATTCAAAAATAACATAGCCCGGTTGGGTACTGATATTTCCTGTTTGTTCGAAATAAACAAAATCAAAGGTGAGGGGAACAATAATATGACGATACTTATGATGGTTGAGATTATGTCGTTCGATGATGATTGTTTTTTCGCTGCGGTCTAACTCCTCTAAATATTGTACCTGAGGTTTTATTTTGGCCTGAAGGTAATAATCAATTGCAATTAATTGTTGCAACACACTATCTCCGGAAAATGCCTGTTTGGCATAAGCCATAATCATATCATACACGTCATTCAACGTATGTTTATGGAAGTCTTTATGTTGGTTGAAATATGTTCCCAGTCCCAATAAAAAATCGAAAATACTATAGTGTTGTGTTACATATTTGAGTGTATGTACCGCACGTTTTTTATTCCAATAAATTTCAAGTGCTTCTTCCAGTAAGGTAATCCTGTACAATTCGTCCTTGGTCAAATAATTGCTTTCAATGATCTGGTAGGGTGGAAGCGGGTCGAATACATAACCATGCTCTTTATATTTTTGGCGAACAGGTGTGCCCCTTAAAAATTTCAAAAAGCCCAATTGCAACTCAGGTGGATACAGTTTAAATACTTCCTCTATGCTGTATTTTATATCAGCCCATTCATCCAGCGGGAGTCCAACAATCAAATCAAGGTGCATTTCAATTTTGTTGTCAAGTTGTTTGATAACAGCACTCGTTTTTTCGAAATTTTGCTTACGGCTTACCTGCAGATTGGCTTTTTGGTTTACAGTTTGAATGCCTATCTCAAAACGAAACAACCCTTCGGGTACATATTCCTGAATATATTTAACGATATCAGGATGAACTATGTCTGCTGTGATTTCAAATTGAAAAACATTCCCCGGTTTGTGGTTTTCAAGGATAAAATTGAACATATCAATGGTAAAATCCTTTTTTACATTGAATGTACGATCAAGGAATTTAATAACCCGGCCATGGTTCATCAAATACAACAGGTTTGATTTGATATCTTCAATAGGAAGTGTACGTACCTTATTATCTAAACTAGCCAGACAAAACTCGCACTTATACGGGCAACCGCGTGAAGTTTCAATATAACATACTTTGTTGTATAAATCCTCGG
>JAZKGH010000223.1:9184-11437 GCA_040386055.1 Bacteroidota bacterium | reverse complement strand
AATCATTTTGGTAAGGATTCACACCGCGATAGTTTTCAAGGTCGAACATCAGCTGTTTGGGAAGGAGTTTAACCTCACCATCTACTTTGTGAACCAGATTACCTACTGTTTCAATTTTTGGATAGGTCTCTAAAAATTCGGCAAACGGAATTTCACCTTCCCCCAAAATAATGTAATCTACCTCCGGGAGCGTTATCACATCACTGTATTCATAGCTCACCTCAGGTCCACCCAGCATGATTTTTATAGTAGGATTGAGAGCTTTTAATGCCCTTGCAACAGCCAGTGTTTGGGTAATATTCCAGATATAACAACTGAAAGCAACCACTTCAAAATCCTTGCAATAACTGGCAATATCTTCCGGCTTTTCTTTGATGGTAAACTCCTTCCAGTCAATGCCTTCCCTATCCTTGTTCAATTCGTACAGCAGACGAATCGCCAAATTAAGGTGAATGTATTTAGCATTGAGTGTGGTTAGTAGAATCTTCACTGGTTTTTCAGATAGTTCGCAAAGATAAGGGAATGAGCTGAAAAAGACGTATCTTGTATACAGCTGAAAATAGGGGATAGGTTGTCCAGGTATGTGTGAATTCTGTAACATTCGTAAATAGTTGTGTAATGAATGGATGATGGTGGAGTAGGAAATTTGATGGGATTGGAGGAATTATAACGATTTGAAACTTTACATCAAGTATATGGTAAGCAATCGCTGCAAAATTGCAGTCAAGGAGGAATTGCGAAAACTGGGTTTACATTTTATAGTAGTGGAATTAGGTGAGATAGATATTATGGAAAACATCTCCGAAGTTCAACGCGATATTTTTAGAGCGGCTCTACTAGAGTATGGGTTGGAATTGATGGATGACAAACGGGCCGTATTAATTGAGAAAGTAAAAAACATCATCATTGAAATGATTCATCATTCTGATGAAGTTCCCAAAATGAATTTCTCAGATATTCTGAGCAAAAAGCTTGATTATAATTACACCTATTTGGCCAATCTTTTCTCCGAAGTTCAGGGCACAACCATTGAGCAGTTTATCATTTTACACAAAGTAGAAAGAATCAAAGAGCTCATCATTTATGATGAACTCAACATTACGGAGATAGCATGGAAGATGAATTACAGCAGTGTAGCACATTTGTCAAATCAATTTAAAAAGATTACAGGATTGAGTCCTACTCACTTTAAGCAATTAAAGGATAAGAGACGCAGTCCTATTGAGGAGTTATAATAAATTTAGTTCAATACAAACCCGAATGGATAGTATAAGAAGTGAAATTCACGCTACGCGAAGTTTAATAGAAGCCAGTTTAGATTCATTTATTACCATTGATGCCGAAGGTATGATTGTGAATGTAAATGAAGCAATGGTTAAAGTTACAGGTATAAGCAGGGAGGAATTAGCAGGCACGGCTTTGTCCGGTTATTTTACCAATATACAACAAGCTAATGATGTTTGTCGGGAGGTAATGAGCAGAGGCGCTATATCCAACTCATTGCTTAACCTTCGTCATGCCGGTGGTTTGTTTACAGAAGTATTATTGAATGGGTCCGTTTATAGAGATGAAAAAGGTGATGTGGAGGGAGCTGTAATGGTAGTGAGGGAGATTGCAGAACAGAAATGGGCTATAGATCTGCGAAACGCCAACAAAGAATTGGCATTTCAGAATAATGAGAAGGAAAAACGTGCCGCAGAGTTAGTCATTGCAAACAAAGAACTAGCGTTTCAAAATGAAGAAAAGGAAAAACGCGCAGCCGAACTGGTTATTGCCAATGAAGAACTTGTTTTTGAAAGTAATGAGAAAGAAAAGCGTGCGGCTGAGTTGGTTGTTGCCAATAAGGAACTTGTTTTTGAAAGTAATGAGAAGGGAAAACGCGCAGCTGAACTGGTTATTGCCAATGAAGAACTTGTTTTTGAAAGTAATGAGAAGGAAAAGCGTGCGGCTGAGTTGGTTGTTGCCAATAAGGAACTTGTATTCCAAACCGGAGAGAAGGAGAAACGGGCAGCTGAGCTGGTTATTGCCAATTATGCCAGAAGTTTGATTGAAGCTAGTCTGGATCCCTTGTTTACCATAAATCCTGCCGGAAAAATTACTGATATGAATAATGCATCGGTGAAGGTAACCGGAGTATCAAGGGAGAATTTAATCGGGACTGATTTTTTCGACTACTTTACAGAACCGTTAAAAGCACGGGAAGGATATCAGCAGGTTTTTGCCAATGGTTTTGTGGCGGATTATCCACTCACC
>JAZKGH010000223.1:0-9174 GCA_040386055.1 Bacteroidota bacterium | reverse complement strand
GAGATGGTAAATTAACAGATGTGTTGTTTAATGGTTCGGTGTATAAAGACGATCAGGGAGATGTACTGGGCATTGTAGTAGTTGCCAGAGATATAACAGAGCAGAAAAGAAATGAAAAGGAATTAACCGAAGCTAAAGTATTTGCTGAGTTAGCAACTACAATTGCAGAAGAAGCTAAAAGCAAAGCAGAGCAGGCAACATTAATTGCTACGGATGCTGTAAAAGCCAAACAACAATTTTTGTCGAACATGAGTCATGAGATCCGTACACCAATGAACGCGATTATCGGATTTACAAAAGTGGTGCTTAAAACAGATCTCTCCTCCAAACAAAGGGAATATCTGGATGCGATCAAAACCAGCGGAGATGCTCTTATCGTTTTAATAAATGATATTCTCGATTTGGCAAAAGTGGATGCGGGGAAAATGTCATTTGAGAAAGCGCCTTTCAGATTAGCAGCTTCCATTTCTTCAATGGTTCATTTATTTGAGACAAAAATTCAGGAGAAAAATTTAGAGATCATCAAGGAATTTGATTCGGCAATCCCGGATGTGTTGATTGGAGATTCTGTTCGCCTGCATCAGATCATTTTAAATTTGATGAGCAATGCAGTTAAATTTACAAATAAAGGAACGATAACTATTGCCGTTAAACTATTGAGTGAAAATGATACGCATGCAAAAATAGAATTTGCCGTGAGTGATACCGGAATAGGTATTCTGGAGAGCAAAAGGGATACTATTTTTGAGAATTTTCAGCAGGCATCCAGTAGTACATCCAGATTGTTTGGAGGTACAGGACTGGGCTTAGCAATCGTTAAACAACTGGTGGAATCACAAGGTGGAAGTATTCAGGTGAAAAGTGAAATTATGGAAGGGTCAGTGTTTAGCTTTAGCCTCGATTTTGAAAAAACAAATGAAATGGCAGGTCAGGAAATTGAATTTATTGAAGAGGAATCGGATCTCAGGAATATAAAAGTGTTGGTTGTAGAGGATATTGCACTCAATCAATTATTGATGAAAACGCTTTTGGATGATTTTGGATTTGAAAGGGAGATTGCGGCAAATGGGAAGATTGCCATCGAAAAACTAGAAAGTAAATCGTATGATATTATCTTAATGGATCTGCAAATGCCGGAAATGAATGGTTTTGAAGCAACTGAATACATCAGAAACAAGATGAAATCCACGATCCCCATCATTGCCCTTACTGCAGATGTAACTACAGCGGATCTATCTAAATGTATGGCAGTGGGAATGAACGATTACATAGCAAAACCGGTTGATGAGAGAATCTTGTATAAGAAGATCGTAAACCTTGTGAAAAAGAAATCCGGTATAAAGATAATTTCAAAAGACGAGGCTGTGATGGATGGAATTGTAACATCAAGACTAACCGATCTGACGTATTTGATGAAACGAACAAAATCAAACCCATTACTGATGTTGGAGATGATTGAGTTATATTTGGAACAAACACCACCATTGGTTCTTACCATGAAACAAAGCTTATTGGATAAGGATTGGAATTCATTGCAAGCGGCCGTTCATAAGATTGTTCCTTCTTTTTCGATAATGGGCATTAATAAAGACTTTGAAATAATGGCGAAAAAGGTTCAGGAATTTGCGAGTAAAATGGAGCAGACAGACGGAATTCCTGATTTGGTTCTCAAACTGGAAAAGGTTTGTATGGAAGCATGCCGGGAGTTAAAAGAAGAGTATCATAAAATTAAAATAAGCCAGGCATGAAAGCAGACAATACGATAAGAATTTTCTTAGTTGATGATGACGCGGTATTTTTAAAAGCATTAGAGATCGATTTTCTCAATACTGAAAAATATATTATTGAAACATATTCTACAGGTGAATTGTGTCTTGCAAATTTAGATCGTAATCCTGATTTGATTATTCTCGACTATCAGCTGGATGGTATTGATAAAAAGGCAATGAATGGTATTGAAACGTTGGATAAAATTAAAGAGTACAGTGAAGATATTCCTGTGGTAATGTTATCCTCACAAGACAAGATTGATGTTGCGGTGGATTGCATGCACCATAAAGCTCTTGATTATGTGATCAAAAGTGAAACAGCATTCCTTCGTCTGCAAAAAATCATTCCTGCAATATTCAGGTTTAAAAAAATGGAGAAGCAATTAAATTGGTACATGGAAAGAATGTAACCAAGCAGTATTCGCTTACTAAATACAGTTGCTATTCCGCTTTGCAGCCAATATGGGCAATGTCGGTGATGAATGCTCTTGTAAGGGGTTTTGAAACAAAATCAATAATATGCGGATGAGACGCAGCTCTTTCCATATCTTTATCTTCAACAGATGATGATTGAACATAGATACAGAATTGATCTATAACATAAGGATTCATCTCAGTAATTCTCTGAATAACATCCCAGCCGGATAGGGTTGTCATATTCGTATCAATCAATAGTATAGTTTGTCCACTATCTGCAACAGGGTAGTTTGCACCAATATAGGTAAGTGCTTCCTCCGGTTTATCAAATGTAACAACCTCTGCATTCTTTATGGTTTTGCGTATGAGCATACTACATAAGAAGAGTGTCATTTGATCATCGTCTATGATTAAATATTTATTGGTCATCAGTTTCAAATGTACTAAATTATACTACTCCTTGCTGGGTTAATGATTTCTCATTATCAACTATTTATGAACATTTTGCCTTATCTCCAACGTTTGTTGCGCCATTCTTTTTGCTGTAGTTTGGAATGAAAGGTCCATGAGATAAACCGACTTGTTTTTTGTCCTTGAGCCATTTCAATCAATTTGGTTTCGGTAGCATTCACTTCTTCTAATTTTTTGAATACCGAAGCAAGAGTGGTTTGCTTGGATACTAGAGTTGTAAACCAAAGACATTGTTTGGAAAACAACAGGCTCTCTGTAACCATATTTTGAATAAAGGTTTTTTCACCTCCTGTACACCACAATTCATTTGCAGTGCCACTAAAATTTAACACAGGTTTATGAATATGTTGTTTACCACTTAGGTTTCGAACCTTGCGCAAGCTCGCTTGTCGTGCTTCTTCAGCGCTTGCATGAAAAGGAGGATTGCACAGTACAAAATCAAATTTTTCATTGGGATGAATGATACCTCTGAAAATTGCAGA
The DNA here is from genome assembly GCA_040386055.1 of Bacteroidota bacterium. Taxonomy (GTDB): domain Bacteria; phylum Bacteroidota; class Bacteroidia; order UKL13-3; family UKL13-3; genus UKL13-3. The sequence continues at coordinate 6,035 of JAZKGH010000223.1, read as the reverse complement.
TGAATTGGTTTGATGTCTCAAGAAAATGCTATCGGATAGCGGATGATTCGTGTCTAATATATGTTGCGCGTGTTTCAGTGCCGTTGGATCAATATCCGAACCCACAAATTGCCAACCATATACTTGATGTCCGATTAATGGATATACACAATTGGCACCCACACCAATATCCAGACCTTTCACTGAAGAACCTTTCGGAATTTCCCCTCCGTTACAGGAGGCCAGCACATCGGCTATGTAATGAATATAATCTGAACGTCCCGGAATAGGAGGGCAGAGGTAAGCATCGGGTAAATCCCAGTAAGCAATATTGTAGAAATGTTTGAGGATGGCTTTGTTTAGTATTTTAACAGCGGCAGGGTTGGCAAAATCAATCGAATCATCCCCAAAGGTATTTGCAGAAACGAATGAAGCCAAATCGGGACAAGCTTGTTTCAGTATATCAAAATCATATCTGTTGCGATGTGCATTGCGAGAATGCAGATTCTGTTTTTCGGGTTGTTGCAATTTTTTCATCACTAGCGTCCTTTTCTGCGTCCCCCTGTTTTGGTATTTGATTTACCTGCGGGGCGTCTGTTCCTGTTGTCTTGATTGTTACGGTTTGATTTTGGTACACTCCGATTAGATGCGGCCTTATTTGCCGGACGTGAATGAGTTGATTTGGGTTCGGAAGCACGTTCCTTTGGTGAAGAGGATGCTGTATTTTTTACCTTTTTTATAGTATCCGAAACAGAGTCTTCTATTAAATTATAAATGATACTCATTTCGTTTTCTGTGAGGTCACGCCAATCGCCCAAGGGCAGCCCCTTAAGGCTGATGTTCATAATACGCACACGTTCCAGTTTGGTCACTTCATATCCAAAATACTCACACATCCTGCGGATTTGTCTGTTCAAACCCTGCACTAAAACAATGCGGAATACATTGGCTCCTTCCTGTACAATTTTGCATTTTCGGGTAGTAACACCCATCATCGGTACACCATTGGCCATACCTTGGATTACAGCTTCTGTAAGCGGTTTATTTACGGTAACCACATATTCTTTTTCGTGGTTATTACCGGCCCGTAAAATCTTGTTCACCATGTCTCCATTATTTGTTAAAAAGATGAGACCCTGAGAGTCTTTATCTAGTCGGCCAATTGGGAAAATGCGTTTGCTGTGGTTTACAAATTGTACGATATTATCTCTTACCCCCTCTTCGGTAGTGGAGGTTACACCAACAGGCTTGTTAAGTGCGATAAAAATAATGTCTTCGCCTTTGCGTGGCTCCAAGTCGTGTCCATTTACACGAACACGGTCACCTACTTTCACCTGGTCGCCCACACTTGCCCTGCGACCGTTAATAAAAACATGCCCTTGTTCAATGTAACGATCTGCTTCACGTCTTGAACACAAGCCACTTTCACTGATGAATTTATTAAGACGAACGGTTGAGGATTGCATAGTGCAAATTAAGCGATTAAGTTGATAGGTTAATAAGTGATTAAGAGGAATGTGTACTTAGGTGTCCCAAAGCAATCAATGTTGAACCAATACAAATGATACTATAGAATACAAGAACCCTGAGGGAGTTCAATATTTCAGCAAGAATGAATTTAATAAGGGCTATAATAAATGTCCTCAATGCTGGTATTGAGGACATGAAGAAGAGACCCCTGGCAGAAACACAAAAGCCATATCTTTTGATATGGCTTTTGTCAGATGTTACGTAAACTAATTAAGCAAGAATTGTTTGCTTACATGCTTGTAAAATAGCTTCAGCTTTGTCCTGAGTTGAAGATTCACTGTACACGCGTAATACAGGCTCGGTGCCGCTTGCACGAATCATTACCCATTCTCCATTACCTAAATGGAATTTGAATCCGTCTAAGTCTTCTGTTTTTTCAATAGCGTAGTTTCCGAATGTGCTGTATTTACCTGCTTTGCAATTAGCCAATACAGTTTGTTTGATTTCTTCGGTAATATGCAAGTCAATACGTCCCATAGCAAAACTTCCCACCACATCATATACTTCCTGGATCAGTTCGTCAAGACTTTTTCCTGTTTTAGCCATAAACTCCCAAAGGGTTAAACCAATCCAGATCCCGTCACGCTCGGGAATAAATCCTTTGATAGCAATTCCACCACTTTCTTCTCCACCCACCAATACGTTTTCGGTTACCATTTTTTCGCAAATGTATTTGAAACCAATTTTGGTGATTTCAATATCTAAACCATAAGCTTTGGCAAGTTGTGTGATTTTAGAGGTAGCACTAAACGTGGTAATAACTTTGCCACTCATACCTTTGTATTTGTGCAGGTAATGCACCAATAAAAGAATGATATGATGTGAATCAACAAACTCGCCTTTTTTGTTGTACAATCCAATACGGTCTGCATCTCCATCGGTTACTAAACCGCAATCAATATCTTCACTTTCCTTAATTAATTCACTGAACTCGGTAAGGTTTTTATGAATAGGTTCCGGTGCTTGCCCGTCAAATCCCGGATTATCTTCACAGTGCAAAAAGGTGATATCGGGAAACAACCTGCGCATTGCATTTTGGCCGGCTCCATACATTGCATCATAAGCAAATTCCATCCCGCTGTTTTGAATAGCTGCAAGGTCAAATTTGCTTTCCACTTCCTGAACGTACATGGTTTCTAAATCAACATATTCAATCATGTTTGATTTAACCAAAGTATCTATGGATGAAAGGGTAGTGATTACACTTTCGGGAATCATTGTTTCCACTTCGTCAATTACAACAGGACTGGATGGGCCACCATAATGTGCTTTTAGTTTATAACCATTGTATGCAGGTGGATTGTGACTTGCTGTAATGATAACACCCAAGGCCGCACCATGTTTTACAGCACCTAAACTGATCATCGGTGTAGATACAAATCCTTTAGCCAATTTTACCTTAATACCATTGGCACACATAATTTGTGCAACGGTTTCGGCAAACAATTCACCGGCAAAACGGCAATCATGACCCAATACGATGTTTAAATTATTAGGGTGATTTTTTTTGATATAGTCGGCCGTTCCCTGCGCAACGCGTTTCACGTTGTCAACTGTAAATTCTGCGGCAATAATTCCGCGCCAGCCATCCGTTCCGAATTTTATTTGATACATAATTCTATCTGTTTATAGGTTTTGTTTAACACGTTATAACGTGCGTAGAGACGCATAATTATGCGTCTCTACGATGATATTATTGTTACGCAGATGCGTAAGATTTTGATTTATTGAAACGCATTAAGCCCCGTAATATCCATACCGGTGATCAACAAATGGATATCATGTGTTCCTTCGTAGGTAACTACCGATTCCAAATTCATCATATGACGCATAATTGGGTATTCGCCTGTGATGCCCATTCCACCCAACATTTGACGCGCATTACGTGCTACGTTTAGTGCAAGATCCACATTGTTACGTTTAGCCATACTGATTTGTGCAGGTGTTGCGCGACCTTCGTTCATCAATACGCCCAATCTCCAGGTTAGTAATTGTGCTTTGGTAATTTCGGTTAACATCTCGGCTAACTTCTTTTGTTGCAACTGGAATCCTCCGATCGGTCTGCCGAATTGTTCACGCTCTAATGAATAGCGTACTGCTGTATCGTAGCAATCCATCGCAGCACCCAACGCTCCCCAGCTGATGCCATAACGTGCACTGTTGAGGCAGGTCAACGGACCTTTTAACCCTTCAACACCCGGTAAAATATTTTCTTTCGGAACCTTCACATCGCTGAATACCAATTCTCCGGTAGCAGATGTACGTAAGCTCCATTTATTATGTGTTTCGGGAGTAGAGAAACCTTCCATTCCACGCTCCACAATAATCCCTTTAATTTTGCCCTCTTCGTTTTTAGCCCATACCACTGCTACATCTGCATAGGGTGAGTTGGAGATCCACATTTTGGCTCCATTAAGAATAACATGTTTGCCGTCACCAGCATCTTTAAAATTGGTGGTCATACCGGCAGGGTTTGAACCGTGGTTAGGCTCTGTCAAACCGAAACATCCCAACCATTCGCCTTTGGCTAATTTGGGAAGGTATTTATGTTTTTGTTCCTCACTTCCGAATTTGTAGATAGGGTACATCACCAATGAACCTTGCACTGAAGCGGTAGAACGTACACCCGAATCACAACGCTCCAATTCCTGCATCATGATACCGTAGGTAATGTAGTCCATACCTCCGCACCCATATTCAACGGGTAGCTGCGGTCCGAAACAGCCAAGATCTCCCAGCTGTTTTACCATACTATAAGGGAACATTGCTTTTTGTGCAACATCTTCAATAATTGGCGACAATTCTTTCTTCACATAATCACGTACCATGTTACGGATCATTTTATGTTCGTCTGATAGCAATTCATCCATCAAATAATAATCTGGATGGTTGTATAAGTCAGGCTTATTGGCTTTGTGAAAGTTTTCGGTAGAAGTGGCTTTTGTACTGCTCATATTTTTGGTTAAATATTGCTGCGAAAGTAGGTTATTTGAATTGTTTTTGAAAGGGAGAAAGTGATTGATTGAGAAAGTGACCGGTTGATAAGGCAATCAGTTGATAGGATAGGGGATTGAGGTTAAATAGAAGGAACAATGAAATACACAACAGCACTAAAAGAATTGGAGTTTTATGGATACCATGGCTTGTATGCCGAGGAAAAGGTTTTAGGCGGTAACTTCAGGGTGGATATGAAAGTGACCATGGATATTGCGAAGCCTATTGCAACACTTGACGATGCAGTAAATTACGAAGTATTGTTCAATACTGCAAAAGAGGAAATGGCTGTTAGGCAGGATTTGATTGAAACTGTTGCTCAGAATATTTTAAATAGATTACAGGAGCATTTTGGCAAGGAGGGGAGGATTGAGCTTACTATTTACAAACCTAATCCCGCAGGCTTGTTTAAGAGTGGGATAGCGAGTGTTATGTTGAGTAATGCGCAATAAAAAAAGGCTTCAGTAATTGAAGCCTTTTTTTATTGTATTATCGGAGTGATTACACTCCTGTATCGTGTAAAATACTTTCTTTTAAGAAAGGATGTTTGGTAGGGTATATATTGCCTTTGGCTAAAGTCCTCAGTACAATATACAGGAACAAACCTGAAAAGATACCCAGAAAACCAATTTCCATAAATCCAACACCTTGTGACGGTGTTTCAAGGATTCCTGTTGGGTTATCACCTGTTACAGCTGTAGCGAGGTTCATAGCACCGGGCATAATCATGAGGTACATATCGTTCCAGTGACCAACTAAAATACAGATACCAACAAACATACCAACCTGACGGTTACGTTTTGCACCTCTTTTCATGAAGATGAAAAACGGAATCATAAAATTAAGTACAAGGTTAAGGTAGAAAGAGAATTTGTATGAACCATACATACGCGGCTCGTAGTATGCAACTTCCTCAGGAATGTTTGCGTACCAGATTAACAAAAACTGAGCAACCCACATGTATGTCCAGAACATGGAAACAGCAAATACCCATTTACCCAAATCGTGCATATGCTCATCGCTGGCAATACCTTGGAGGTAACCATTTGAACGAAGATACCATGTAATGAGGTAAATGACAGTCATCGCGCTGGCCCATCCCGAAGCAAAGTTATAAATAGTAAAGATGGTTGAATACCAATGAGCATCAGTACTCATAGCAATATCCCAAACAAACATGGAGAATGTAAATCCGAATATAACCATGAATGCAGCTGATAACCTGAAGTTTTTGTCGAAGTTAACTAAACCGCCAATTTCATCTTCGTTATGTGAATACTTGCGGAACATAGCAGCAGACCAAGTCCAGAATCCTGCAAATACAGCAACACGTAGAATGAAAAAGCCCTTGTTAAGATACCAAGTTTTTTTAGCGAGTAGGGGATCCATATCCATAACCCCATCATGAGCCCAATGGTAGATACCACCATGGAACACAAGTAAACTCAAAAGTACTACTGTAAATACAGCAATTGCGCCAGCAGGCATAAATCCTGTTACAGCTTCAATTACCCTGCGTACGGCCACATACC
>JAZKGH010000222.1:2762-5080 GCA_040386055.1 Bacteroidota bacterium | reverse complement strand
AATCCACAATATTGCAGAATCGGCTCCAAGTTTTTGAATACTCATCCTGTTCATGATTCCCTTCATTGATGTTTCGGTTGTATCAAAATAATGATAGGTGTTTGTGTCTTTAAACTGGATTACTCCGAATTCATTTAAGACCCAAACCTGGTTACTGTCATAAGGATCAGCGAGCATATCACTTACCCATGTTACTTTAGGGGCATCCAGGTTTTGTGTGTACCCACCGTTCTCCATTATACGGATACTACTGAAATTGCTGGTACCAACAAATACTTTATTGCCCGAAGGTTGTACAGCATGTATACATCCATACTTGGGGCTGCCGTTCTGAACATAATTAATACGATCCATTTTTAAATCGTAAGTATAGATGCCCGATTGTTGTGTAAAACAATTTGTGCCTATCCAAAGCAATTGTCGTTCATCATCCATTTCTAAATCAATAACTCCTACATCCTGTAAAAACTCAGGGTATAGTGTCTTTTCAATATTAAACCAGTCTGTTCCGTCAAAAACGGTAATTCCTACTCCAAGTCTGCCTCCTGAGAACCATACTCTCCCTTCTTTGTCAATAGACAATCCACTGAACTGGCTTTGGTATTTGTCGGGATATGGATAGTGGGTCCAGGTTCCATGTTCCCATTTCTTTAAACCGAAGGTAGTTGTGCACCATAGGACTCCGTTTTTTATTTTAGCATCAAACACTTGAATACCATCAAGTATAGTATCGTATTCCGGGTAGGTAGAGAATCCGGATTGAGGCGTGAATGAATAAAAGTGATAAGAAGTATCGTAGGTGAAAATGACTGTAGTGTCATTTGGGATATCGCTGCAAACAAAGGCTACATTTATAGTTGTTTGCACCGGAACTCCCGGTAGTAAGTGATTATTCCATTGAGCATTTGAAAAATGGATGGAGCAAAAAAATGCTGTACAGATCAAAAAAAGTGATTTCATGTGGTGTTATTGATTGATTAATTTAATGCAATAGACACACCATTATGAAGAAAGCCCTACTTAAAATTGCCTAAAAACACCAATGCCTGTTTTACATCCTCCGGAGAATCGATAGCGATATTTTCCATATCTGTGTCAACCAGCGTAATGCGATACCCTTTTTCAATCCAACGAAGTTGTTCCAGATTCTCTGCCAATTCCAGATTGCCAAGCGGAAGTTGGGTAATTTCTAAAAGGGTTTCCTTACGGTAACCGTAAATGCCAATGTGTTTATAATAGGTAATCTGTGCTTCCGGATTTCTGCGATAGGGAATGGGTGAACGTGAAAAATAAAGGGCATCTCCTAAATGGTTTGAAACCACTTTTACCACATTAGGATTTTGCACATCGGCCTCACCGATAAGTTTTTTTCTCATAGAAGCCAATTGGGTATGCGGCTGATGGAAAACGTTCGCCAATGCATTGATCTGTTGCGGATTGATAAAGGGTTCATCACCCTGAATATTGATAATGGCATCACACAATCCGCTATATCTCTGAATAACTTCAGCACATCGGTCGGTTCCACTTTGGTGTTGGTCGCTGGTAATCTCTACCTTGCCTCCAAATTGTTTTACGTGTTCAGCAATGCGTTCATCATCAGTAGCTACAATTACATCAGAAAGGGAATCAGCTTTCAGACATTGCTCGTATACACGTTGAATCATGCTTTTACCGCCTAAATCAATTAGAGGTTTTCCCGGAAAGCGGGTGGATGCATAACGAGCAGGAATAATACCGATGATGTTCATTGTGTGAAATTTTGTGTTCGAAAATAGCGTATTTGCAGATGACATTTATGCGAATTACCCAACAACAGCTTATTCATTTTTTTCTGAACTGTTTATCAGCCTTCGGAATCTGGATTATGTATTCGATGCTGGAGGTGAATACAATTCGAGGAGATGAGTTTTTATCATTTCTGCATTCTGATCCTGATTGGTCCTATTCAGATGTTATTCGGCATATACATGGAGGCGCAGATAATTCTTATGTACATGCCATCATACTAAGATTTGCATTCGCGTCATTCGGACATACAATTGTAATCCAGCGGTCGATCTCAATGGTTGCATGGTTATTGGGGATGTTGTTCTTATATGGTGTGATCAGGAAGTCTAATGACAAGGGATTTAACTCGTTTTTGATGGTATTCACAGGTTTTTCGAATTTCGGGTTCTTTCTGGCAACTGATGGTCGTTTTTATTCACTCCTGTTTTGTTTGGCTGCTGCATCATAATTGTTCGCCAGTAAAGTGGTGATTTTCAGCGTTTTATGGTCAATTCTGCAAAGCCCTTTGGTATCAATTGAAGTATAAA
>JAZKGH010000222.1:0-2752 GCA_040386055.1 Bacteroidota bacterium | reverse complement strand
CTGCTGCATCATTATTTATGTATTTGAGAAGAGAACGGTGGAGCGAAATGGTTGCGTTGGCATTGTTTACTGTGATTCAATTATTCGGTTTGTTAACATCTCCAAATTTTATTGTCTTTCAGTTTCTGTTTGCCGTTGCAATGGTTGCGATGTTCATATTTGACAGGAATAAGAAAATGCTTTTTCTGATGTGTAAGTGGGGGGGGGGCATGATAGCTGCAGCTTCAGTATATTTTCTGTTTTTTAAGATTCCATATTTCCATTCCTATTTTCTGACCGGATTTTTTACTGGTGTTCCATTCTGCATGCCAGATATCACAACATTTATAAGTATTCCGTTCAGATGGATACTGTTGCCACATTTTCCTTATGGATCGGATAAGGTGGATGCGTTATTGTTTCTTATCGCTGTAACGGCTTTTGCTGCATTTTATCTGAAAGATCTGGTGATCCGTATCAAAGCAGCATCGGTTGAATCAAGGTTAATCGGATTAATGGCAGCTATTGTATTACTGGGTTTATTGATTCAGGTGGTGTTATATATTTTAAATGGATTTCCATTATGGGAGAGTCGTTATTATGCTGCTGTGTTTTTTGTGATAGCCGCTGCTTTGCTCTTGTTATTGAGAGATATCTTGACAATTAATATAATGTTGGTTTGTTGTTTTTTTTGGATGTATCGGTTGATAGCTGTTGAATATCCGAAGATTGTGCAGCGAACAGAAGCACTTAGTGTCATCGAACAACGTAAGGTGGAAATTATGATGCAACCAAGACCTGCCTTGTTTGCAGAACAAATGGAAAATCAGCAATCATACATGTTTGTACTCATGGGTAACATTTATATCCGGTATCCTGAAACGCGTATAAAACTTTTTTTGAAGAGTGATCCTGCGGTTCCTGAGCGTATGATTTACTTTCAGAGATTAAGTGAATGGCATTATCCGTTGGGGATAGTTTTCGAAGAAGACACTTCGGCATTTCATATTATTGAGATGAAACAGAGTAAGCCATAAAAAAGCCCGACTCAATGAGTCAGGCTTTCTCTTTGGTATTTGGATATCTTAGATTTCTCTGTTTACATCCCATGCTTCCATGTAGTCGGCAACTCGTTTCAGGAATGAGCCTCCCAATGAACCATCAACCACTCGGTGGTCATAGCTCAGCGATAAGAACATCATATGACGGATTGCTATTACATCACCCATTTCAGTTTCCATTACAGCAGGTTTCTTTTTAATGGAGCCTGTTGCCATAATAGCCACTTGTGGTTGATTAATAATGGGTGTTCCCATTAAGTTACCAAATCCACCAACATTGGTAAGAGTAAATGTTCCTCCTTGAATATCATCCGGAGATAATTTGTTTCCACGAGCACGGTTCGCCAAGTCATTCACCGTTTTGGTTAAACCGATGAGGTTCATATTATCGGCATTTTTTATTACCGGAACAATGAGGTTGCCCGAAGGTAAAGCTGCTGCCATACCAACATTGATATTTTTACGTTTCACAATGTTTTGTCCGTCAACGGCAACATTGATCATTGGAAAATCCTTAATGGCTTTAACCACGCATTCCACAAACATTGGAGTGAATGTGATTTTTTCACCTTCACGTTTTTCGTATACTTTTTTTGCTTTTTCGCGCCAATTCACCATATTGGTTACATCGGCTTCCACAAATGAAGTTACATGGGGTGAAACATGTTTACTCATTACCATATGATCGGCAATTAGTTTGCGCATGCGGTCCATCTCAATAATCTCATCACCCGGCATTAAGGTTACTTTTGGAGCTTGATGTGTTGCAGGTGCAGCCGGCTGAGCCGTTGGTGATTTAGTCACCCCAACTGCTGGAGTTGTCGCAGGAGCTGAAACGGTAGGTGCAACACCTCGGTTTTGTATATATGCTAAAATATCACGTTTGGTTACACGTCCTTCGTTGCCGGTGCCTGGAATTGTTTCCAGTTCCGACATGCTGATATTCTCTTCTTTGGCAATATTTAGTACCAATGGAGAATAGAAACGTGCCCCACCGGAATTGCTAACGGTTTGTGTGGCAGCGGCAATTGTTTTCTCAACGTCTACTACAGCTGCCTTTACTTCAGCAGGTTCGGCTTTAGGAGCAGGAGTACTTGGAGCGGCTGCACTACCTTCTAATGCAATAATGGCAATTACAGCACCTACAGCTACTACATCACCTTCTTTAAACAATAGTTTTTTTAATATTCCACCTTTAGGTGAAGGAACCTCTGAGTCTACTTTATCAGTTGCAATCTCTAATACAGTTTCATCAGCAGCAATGGCTTCTCCTTCATTTTTACTCCATTTAATAATGGTTGCTTCGGCAATACTTTCACCCATTTTGGGCATTACTAATTCAAAATCAGCCATGTTTCAATATGTTAATTCCCGAAATACTCAGGACGGTTATTAAGTTATAGATGGGACAAAAATAAGTTTTTGCAACACTAAAGCAAGTTAGGTTGTTTAGTAATTAAGTTATTGAGTTATTAGGTGATTAAGTTATTGAGTTCGTGAGGTATTAAGTTAATAATGTTAAGTATGTTGAGTATGTTCATTCTGTTAATGTGATATGAAGTGATGTAGCATACAAATGGCGTCACAACTATTAACAGATTATAGATTAACACAATTAACAAATTACTTTATCAACTAATTATTCTTCCGACTCGTTAATCATTTCCCACAATTTATCTTTCAGTTTGGTGATGTTATAGCCTGTTGCCGAA
>JAZKGH010000221.1:0-2218 GCA_040386055.1 Bacteroidota bacterium | reverse complement strand
CAGAAGATGTAAATAGTTACCAGTCCAATCAGCATATTAAAGGCGAGACTACCTTTCAGTATTCTATATAGTTGGTGAATAATTCCTGCGACAAGCAGTACATCTATCACATTTACCAACGTAAATTTAAAATCATACAATTCAAATAGTTCCATATGTAGCGTTTACAATGTTAATACATTCAACGGCTTCTTTGACATCATGAACCCTCAAAATTTTTGCACCCTTCATTAATGCAATGGTATTGACAGCCGTTGTTGCATTCAGCGAATGAGCAGCATCCGTTCCGGTAATTTTCTGTAGCATGCTTTTTCGGGACACCCCCACAAGAATAGATAATTCAAATAATGCCAAATCACTTAGTCTGTTTAATAATGTATAATTATGGTGCAGATTTTTGCCAAAACCAAATCCAGGATCGATAATGATATCCTTAATACCTGCTTGCCGGGCCAATTTAATTTTGGTGGTGAAATACTGTATCACTTCCAATACTACATCATCGTATTGTGGATGGTGGTGCATATTTTGAGGAGTGCCTTTTTTATGCATCATAATGTAGGGAACGCTTAATTGTGCAACCGTGCCTATCATATCTGCATCATCATCTCCGCTCGCAATATCATTAATCATATGAGCGCCTGCTTCAATAGATAATTTGGCAACCTTGCTGCGAAAAGTATCAACCGAAATCAATGCTTCCGGAAATTTTTGTGCAATTGCTTCAATCACGGGAAGCAATCTTTCCAACTCTTCATCCACCGAAATATCGATGGCTCCCGGTCGGCTTGAATAGGCTCCGATGTCTATAAAAAGGGCGCCTTCGTTCAACATCTTTTCGGTTTGATGTAACGCTTCCGAAACGATATTGTGCTTTCCGCCATCGTAAAAAGAGTCGGGAGTAACGTTCAAAATACCCATTACTACAGGTTTTTCGAGGGTAATGAGCTGACCTTTACAGTTTAATGTTATTTTTGGTGTAAGCGTTTGCAAATTGAGATGCTCCATTATTTTTGTACAACTAACAAATAAACAGATTACGTTTTGATTAATCAAACTTCGCAACAATACGATCAGGCTATTCAAAAGTGCAAAAGCATTTTTATCAATAAAAGTAAAGACTATGGAACTTCATGGCGTGTGATGCGTTTATCATCCATTACCGATCAGATTTTTATCAAGGCGCAACGCATTCGCAATATTGAAGAAAAAGGGTCTCAGAAAATCGGTGATGATATTGAATCGGAATACATGGGCATTGTTAATTATTGTATCATGGGATTGATTCAAATTGAATTGAAGGATTCGAAGGAATTAAACATACCGATTAATGAACTAACGGCTTTGTATGATAAATATGCAGCAAGTACCAAGAGTCTGATGGAGGATAAGAACCATGACTATGGTGAAGTGTGGAGAGATATGCGTGTAAGTACATTTACAGATATTTTATTGGTACGCCTGATGCGCATCAAACAAATAGAAGACAATAAAGGTCAAACCATCATGAGTGAAGGTATTGACGCAAATTTGCAGGATATGATCAACTACTCGTTGTTTGCATTGATTCGGATTGATGAACAGCGGTAGTGGAAATGAGTAAATGACGAAAAGGTAGAATGAGTAAATGTGGGAGTAGCGTTGACTGAGCGTAGTCGAAGCCAACACTTGCAGATGAGAAGACTGATGATGGGTACGAAGTCAAAGGTGTCTGAGCTTCGCGAAGCGAAATGGCCGAAGGCAACTTTGACGATACTTTAAGAAAAAATTAAACAAGAATACAACGAGGTTTGTTGTACTAAAAACAAATAAGGAAGATGAAAATCATAACACAGATCAGCAGAATATTGGTTGGGGTATTGTTTATTGTTTCAGGTTTTATCAAAGCCAATGATACCATTGGTTTTTCGTACAAACTTGTAGAATATTTTGAAGTGTTCCATACTCCGGTGTTTATTGATTATGCAGTTCCGATAGCAATGCTGATTTGCATTTTTGAAATTATGGTGGGTGTGTTGCTGTTAATGGGTGCCTATTCAAAATTGAATGCGTGGTTATTGCTCATCATGATTTTGTTTTTCACCTGGCTTACGGGATACTCTGCAATTACCGGAAAAGTAACTGACTGCGGTTGTTTTGGAGATGCTATTAAGCTTAAGCCGGTAGAATCATTTATCAAAGACCTTGTATTGCTGGTATTCATCTCAATTATTTTTGT
>JAZKGH010000220.1:17263-23041 GCA_040386055.1 Bacteroidota bacterium | reverse complement strand
GTGTTTACAGGCCCGAACACCTATGTAAGCGCGTCCTGGTATTCAAACCCGCAAATTGGTTCAACGTGGAATTATATGAGTGTACATGCAAAGGGCAAGATTAATTTTCTCTCGGACGAAGAGTTGATTATGCTGATGAAAAAATTTACCCTGAAATTTGAGAACAACAATACATCGTCACCAACAATATTTGATAACCTGCCGGAAGCCTTTTTAAAGAACATGCTTCCTGCGATTGTAGGTTTTGAAATAAAGGTTGAAGAACTGGAAAACGTTTTCAAACTCAGCCAAAACAGAGATGAAAAAAGTTATCGAAACATCATTGCTCATATAGAAAAACAAGGAGGAAACGCCTCACTGATCGCTACGGAAATGAAAAACAGATTGGGAATGTTATTTCCGGAAGGAGTGGAGTGGGACGGCAGTAAATTTATGTCCTAAATGAAAACCAATACCTGTTTTGACAAAGGTAAATGCCAATCAGAGGTTCTCCTTATTCAGCACGTTCGCTAGAACCAAGAGGTGTTAAATAAGATGATTAAACCAAATGTAACTTTTGCAGTCTTATATTCCTAAGTCCAACGAAATATGTTAACACATCTAAAAAGGATACTGCTTGCAACAATTATCATCAGTGCACGATTCTCCATTTCTGCACAGCCAACAGGAATATATGCTTTAGATAATAATCAAGGTACCTTCCGTGATGCTAACATCAGAAACTATTCATTTGTGGAGGGTTTTGTTTGGAGAACAAGTTGGGCAGAATTTGAAACCTCTCCCGGAGTTTATACCTATGCCGGTATTGACCATATAGTGCAACGGCTTGATAGCATCCATAAAAAACTGACAATCCTCTTCGGGGCCTACTCCGTTGAACCCTCTTACATAGCTTCTCAATCCGGTGTGACAACATATCAATACACCGATCCAATTAGTAACGTAACAACAACCAGAGCTGTTCCATATGATGGATATTTACTGCAGAGGTTTCGATTGTTCTTATCATCTCTTGCCAATCATCAACTATTTAGCCTTTCGTCAGGAACTATGGTAGCATTAAAAAACCATCCGGTTTTAGCAAATATTGCTACGAATATTCCCGGGTTGGGTGCAATTAGAAATGTGAATGGCTCAAATGTAAGTCTGCAATCTGTATTGCCGGATTATACAAGAAGTAAATTTGTAGACTCGTTAAGTGTAAGTATGAAAATTCAGACTGACAATTTTCCAACAAAAAATGTTTTCATACCCTCATACAAGAATGTTAATGACGATATCAATTCTCCATCATTGGCAGATTTCGTAAAGTCACAATTGCTTGCAACTTTTGATGGCATTCAAAACCCTAAAATAAGCTTTTGGCAAGAGAATTTAGCCGGATTTACAGATACTTCGACTAACCTATTTACAGGACTACCAACCACAACATTTGCAACGCCACTTCTTGGTCTCGGCAATTCTGCTTATACTATGTTCCAAATGTTGCAAGGCTGGACAACACCTTTTTTAGACCCAACAAAAACAGCTCATTCCACTCCGTTTGATGCAATGTGCTATGCTTACAAAACATACGGTGCTTCATACTATGAAGTTTATGTAAGTGATTTGGACAATATAAACTATCAGCAATCATTTGCTGATTGGGATACCACAAATTGTAACACACTATTGTCTGTTGAAGAGCCAACAGACACTAGCAAACTAACTATTTATCCCAATCCTACCTCCCGATATATTTCCATTGCAGGAATAAAGGATCTGCAACAATCAACTGTTTACATTTTAAATGTATATGGAGAGCATTTACTAACTAGCAACAATCCTCTAAACATTGACATATCCTCACTTTCCAATGGCGTATATCTTATTAAGATTGAGCAGAACACTAAAGTACATCTACTGAAATTCGTAAAAGGACATTGATTCAATTACCTGTTTGACAAATAAGCTAATTGAATACAAAGGAGAAAACGTAACTTCCCATAAGGCTAGGCAGCTAACACACATTAACTGCACCTCACGTTCACATGAACCAAGGCTATTTTGAATACTTTTTTTTAAAAATTAATGATAGAAGGAGAAATATTATGAGAAAAATAATTGTGTTATCATTTATTACCTTAGATGGGGTCATGCAAGCTCCCGGTGGACCTAAGGAAGATACATCAGGTGGCTTTAAATATGGGGGGGTGGATTGCACCTTATTTTGACGAAGCGGGTGTTGAGGTGCTGAAAAAACAGATGAAACCTGCTGATCTTCTTTTGGGCAGAAAAACGTTTAAGATTTTTGCCGACTACTGGCCGGAGCATGAAAGTGAATGGCCGGGTATCAATGATGTCACAAAATACGTGATGTCCAGAACCATGAAAAAGTCAGACCCGACAGTTACCGGGTGGAAAAACTCAGTGCGCCTCAAAAGCCTGGCAGATATCAAAAAGCTTAAAAAAACAAAAGGTTCAGACATCCAAGTTCACGGTAGTGGTAAGCTCATTCAGCTACTCCTTAAGAATGATCTGGTGGACGAACTCTGGCTCAAAATTTACCCGTTGACCCTTGGTAAAGGAAAAAAGTTGTTCGACAATGGCACCATTCCGGCAGCATTTATAGTAACAGAGAGCACCATTACACCCAGTGGAGTGATTATGGCTAATTACACCCGAGCCGGAAAAGTGAAGACAGGAACTGTTGGAGCTTAAGGATTGGATATGTTGTAAAGACCATATACATTTGATGATAATAGATGCCAAAGTTGTTCCTATAGCTAAGTTATAAGCCATTTTAAAAGACGACTGTGAACAGACCATTTATCATTAAACTTCAAAGCGGACTAATCAACATTTTGACATGTTTGGTTGCTATAACAATTGTGCTTTACCGACAAGACTGGTTTGGCAAAGGCGACACCTACGCTTTTGTTTTTTGGACTGTTCCACTTGCTGTTGGACTTAGCGTAACTGGCAAGACAATCGTAAATCTATTTGGGACAAGTTCTTTTTTATTAAGACCGGTTTTTATCATTCTAATTGCAGGACTGCTTTCATTTGGTTGGGCATATTGTGTGGCTTTAGTTTTAGGACCTTGGATTGGTGCTTTTAGTATTCCAATTCTTTACTTATGGATTGGCGGTTCAATTCTTCAACTGCTATTTCTTGACTGGCGTTTATCAAAACAGACAGAAAAACTAAAGACTTCAAAAGTTATACTCGGACTGCTAACATTTCCGCTGACTTTAATTGTTATGGTTATCGGTATGTATTTTTTTTCCTTTGCAAGTTCATATTTGACACGACCAGAAAAGGAAACTTATTTAATTCCTGAAGGATATGTAGGAACTGTTCTTGTTATTTTCAATCAGCCAGACGGAGAAAAACCTCAATACATAGACGGCAGACGAATTTATAGAATACCGCAGACAGGAATTTTATTTACCCAACTTAAAGACGAACAAGGACTAATCAATCAAGAATATTTTTACATTTCTCAAAACGGACAAAAGCGAAAACTGGGAGTCCTTGACACAAGAGATTTTAATGAAGAGTGGACAACAGAAAAAAACCCACACGAACCACCACGAGACAGTTTAGCAATTTTCAATCCCGGGACAATGGGAACAATGGGCGGTTCAGACGACAAAAAAAGCAAAGTATTTCTGCAGCTTTCCGTTGGGACATATAACGATATGAAAAATTTACACGACTTTAGTAACGACTATATTGACAGTTTACAGAATGCGAACAGAAAGAAAAACGGCTTATAACAGCACAATTGCAATAGGTGGGATTTCCTACTCCGCAGACGGTTTTATGGTAGCTGAAAGTTCAGTTCTCCGAATAAACATTTGTGCTAAAAAGCCCGCCCATCGCAAATCTGCAAAACGTTAGTTCTCATTTCTATGGTACTTCTATTCAAACTTATAATTCTATTCAGTCAATTATCAGCTGTCTCAATCACAAATTGTTCAGCCGGCCAAAATTGACACTTATGCTAAGTTTGAGTCGTTCATTTTCTTTATCTTAGCTTAACAAATTAACCTATACAATGAGTTCACAAACATTCTATCATGGTACAAAGGCCGACCTAAAGTCAGGAGACCTGATCGCGGCCGGCTTCCATTCAAACTACGGTTCGCAGAAGAAGGCATCTTTTGTTTATTTAACGGAAACGCTGGATGCTGCTACCTGGGGAGCTGAACTGGGTTTGGGTGAAGGCCCGGGTAGAATTTATATAGTAGAACCCACCGGCCCGTTTGAAGACGATCCCAATTTAACAGATAAAAAATTCCCGGGTAATCCAACAAAATCCTACCGTACTAGGGATCCACTCAGGGTTATTGCTGAGATCAAGCATTGGCAGGGACATTCCCCCGAACAGCTTAAAGCCATGAAGGAACATCTTGAGAAACTGAAGGAACAAGGTATTGAAGCAATTGAAGAGTGAGAAAAGTAGCCGTCCAGTGTTTTGGTAAAGTCGAAAACAAGAAGTCCATTTGTATGTTTCTACATAATAAAACACAACTATAACATGAAAAACAAGATTGTTTTTGCCATGATCATGGGAATCATTACAACAGGTATTATTTCCTTTACACTTATTTCTGTAAACATTGGGTTTATAGATGTATTTATGAGGATCTGGCTCAAATCATGGGCAATGGCCTATATTGTTGTTATTCCGGCAATACTCGTTTTGGGTCCGCCTATTCAAAAGTTTGTGGATCGTCTTTTAGCTAAAGAAGATTAAAGAAAAAATGAATATTGTAACTGCATGTTAATATTTTAAATAGGTCAACCGCATGAGATATAAAGCCGCAGATTACGCGAATTCATTTCTGAAGAATGGGATGACAATTTGCGAAATTTGACGTTTTTAACAAACCGCTTGTGTTTCTTTAACTGTGGAATGGCTCTTATAAATCTGTGTAATCGAGGCTATCAACATTGTTTTACAACATGGCATAACTTATCTATTGCAGCAAGGACTGACGTAATATATGTACCGTCAGTCTTTTTTATTTGTAATAAACCGCTACACTTCTAAATGTGTTTTTTCATATCTTAATACTCTATTTTAGTGTAACAATTATCCTAATGAGAAACAAAATATGAATACAGCTATTAAAGCATACAATGATGCTCAGACAATTGAGGATAAAGAGATCTGCGATGTATTGGCACAGGAAATTAACCGCCATTTACCTACTGCCGAAAATAAAATATGGCACGCCCATCCGGTTTGGTTTTTGCAGGGAAACCCTATTGTGGGATACAGCAAATTGAAAAACTGTGTGCGGTTGTTATTCTGGAGTGGACAGTCTTTTGATGAAGAACTCTTGCTAAGGGAAGGCTCTTTTAAAGCTGCCGATATCCGTTACACATCTGCAGATGAGATTAACACCAAAGACTTAAAGCGCTGGCTTAAAAAAGCCAGCGACATTCAATGGGATTATAAAAACATTGTGAAACGAAAAGGTGTTTTGGAACGATTGAAATAAGAGAACCAACAGCAATAAATTATAATTGTAACATGATAGCAGTATGCCTTTGGGCAATAGGGTCACTTATCATAACCATTTTGGGTAGTCTTCACCTCTACTATACTTTCTTTACCGATAAATTTTCTTCCCGTAATGAAAAGATGATAGATGAGATGAAATCCTCGTCTCCCCTTCTTACACCTAAAACCACCATGTGGAAAGCGTGGATCGGTTTTAATGCCAGTCATAGCAGTGGCGCTATATTTATCGGCATCATTAACCTGTACATAGCTCTTCGGCA
>JAZKGH010000220.1:0-17253 GCA_040386055.1 Bacteroidota bacterium | reverse complement strand
TCCTCTTTACGATTCTCACCTTGTGCTTTTATGCCTGGCTGGGAAAGAAATATTGGTTTAACATCCCATACACTGGAATATTGATTGCATTGACCTGCTTTATCGTTTCATTCCTTTTGACGGTTATTGGCACAGGATAACTCATACCAGGCAAACCCCTTATTGAATCACCGCTTCTTTATTATACCTACCCCTGTACTCCAATGGCGACATTCCCGTTATCTTTCTAAACACCTCCCGAAACGCCTTTACATCACTATATCCAACATCATACATTACTTCATTGATTGTTTTACGGCTGGTTTCTAATGTCTTTTTAGCGGATTCTATTTTCACGCGTTGTGTATATTCTATAGGAGTATTTCCGGTTGCTTTAATGAAGCGTCTGTCGAAATTGCGTCTGCCCACAGCAAATTGAGCCGACAGTTGTTCAATGGAGATTTTTTCCTGCAGGTTATTCTCAATATACGTTTGTGCTTGTTGCACCACTTCATCCCCGTGTGATTTCTGCCCCGTAAAAATGATAAACGCTGACTGACTCTGCCTGTCCATTTCTATTTGAAAAACTTTGGCGCAAAAAATAGCGGTTTGCCTGTCGTAATATTTTTCTACCAAATACACCATCAGGTTTAAAAAAGAATAAGCTCCTCCATTTGTATAAATACCCTTTTCATCGGTTATCAGTTGATCCGTTTGCAGTTTTACCTTCGGAAACATCTCTCTGAAATTATCTGCAGCAGCCCAGTGTGTTGAGCAACTTTTTCCATCCAGCAAACCTGATGAGGCTAGCATAAATGCACCTGTGCAGATACTTGCTACTTCGGCACCATTCCTGTATTGTTTCTCAATCCAATCCACAAGGCCTTTGTTTCCCTTTAATGCCTTTTCATAATTATGATTTAATGATGGAATAATAATAAGATTGGTTTTACTGATTGCCGATATATGAGTGTGTGGCTTTACGGTAAACAGCCCCTCATAGAATGATACTTCCCTTGAAACACCTGCCAGCTGTATAGTAAACAATTCCTTTTTGCCTTTCTTTTTCCAATACTCGTTAGCTCTTGTAAATATTTTGTAGGCACCCACTATGCTGCTCAAATTATTCTCCCCGTCAGGAACGATGATGGTCAGATGTTTCATGATCATTTTTTTCCAAAGATAGAAATTCATCTTGTCCAAATCAACCCTCCACAAAGTCCATTTTACACCCTAAAAGTAGACACTTAAGACAATACATTTGTGGTATACAATTATAATAATCCAACATATGAACGCAAATCAGCTTATGGTTAAAATGGTACTGGACAGATGGTATTCTGCACTTAAACAATGTACAACCCTCATTGATTCCTTTACAGATGAACAATTGAACAAGGAAATTGCACCGGGCAAGAACAGGGGAATATACCTATTAGGACATCTGATAGCGGTGCATGATGATATGATCGTATTATTAAATTTGGGTGACAAATTATACCCTGAACTTAATGAACCTTTTATTAAGTCGCCCGACAAATCGGTAAGTGATATTCCTTCTGCAACAACTTTGAGAGCATCTTTTCAAAAACAGAACGAATTATTGGCTCAAAAATTTGAACGCTTACAGCCTGATGAATGGTTTGAAAAACATACTTCCGTTTCTGCCGAAGATTTCCTGAAAGAACCCCATCGAAATAAATTAAACATCATTATTACCCGAACCACCCATCTTACATACCATACCGGACAATTGGTTTTGCTTAAATAAATATATCATTATGAAAAATCATAACTTTACTACTACCCTAACGGTAGACCAATCTCCTGAAGAAGTATTCAATGCCATTAATAACCCACGCGGATGGTGGTCGGAAGAAATTGAAGGCAGCACCAACAAACTCAACGATGAGTTCAACTATCATTATGAAGACATCCATCGTTGCGATATCAAAATAATAGAATCCATTCCGAATGAGAAGGTGGTTTGGCTTGTAAAAAACAACTACTTTAAGTTCACGAGAGACACGAGCGAATGGAAAAATACTCAAATCAGTTTTGAGATTTCAACGAAGAATAACAAAACGCAACTCCGTTTCACACATATAGGACTGGTTCCCGAATATGAGTGTTATGAAGTTTGCCAAGAAGGTTGGAGCAATTATATCAACAACAGTTTGCGCAGTTTGATTGTTACAGGTAAAGGCCAGCCAAATGCCAGCGGAAGCCCCCAAACAGAATCAGAGAAAAAACTTTCGACAAAATGAAAACACAGGATTATTCAGTAACCATAACAGTTGATGCCACAACACAGGAAGCGTTCAAAGGCATTAACAGTATCACCAAATGGTGGACAGAAAACATGGAAGGTCGTTCACAAAAATTGAATGATGAATTTACCGTTCGTTTTGACGACATCCATATTTCAACACAAAGACTGGTTGAGGTTATTCCTAACAAAAAAGTTGTATGGCTTGTAACAGATAGCAAACTTAATTTTGTGAGAAATAAACAGGAATGGACCAACACACATATCCATTTTGATATTGCAGGAGAGGGAAACAAAACGCACATTACCTTCACCCATAAAGGTTTGATTCCGCAAATAGAATGTTACAATGCTTGTTCAACTGCATGGGGACAGTATATCACGGGAAGTTTGTTTCAATTATTAACTACTGGCAAAGGAATGCCTGAGTTGAGATAGACGCGAGCCAATGTTTCTTGCAGATGACGCGGATATTTCTGCGAAATCTGCGGGAAATATTATTACAGACAACCTTTTCATTCTATCAAATTGACACTATCCGGATAGTCATAAATAAAACATCTTTCAAATAAATTATCTTCGCCTCGTGCAAGACTTTATTGACCAGGCAAGAAAAAACGGGGTGATCCTTGAGCATACGGGCAACTGTCAATTATGCGGTGCTGCCTATGAAGGTGGTATTTTTGAATGCATGGACCATTACAACAAAGGAACAGAGCTATTAGACTTTGCCGATATAGAAAATCACTTGTATAGATTTTTAAGTGTGGATGCTCATGCATTGCAGCATCCGGAAATTCACGGGCGGTGGAGTAACCATTTTCACCTGACAAGGCTATATCTCTTATTTGAAAAAAAAGTGGTTTGGAACTATCAAAAATCTCCCTTATTGAGTCAATACCTGAATGAGTATAAAAAGAACAATCCAACAGAACTACTCATCCCTCCACCACCCGGACAAAGAGGAGAAATAACAGGAAAAGCATTATCAATAGCTTCAACTTCACAGGAGTGTACCACTATCATCCATAACTGGGCAAATGCCGTTTATCAAAGCTGGCATGATTACCATCCCTTGGTATCTGTCATTGCTGACGGCTTTCTTTCCTCGAAATACTAAAACCCTATTCCACCTTTTCATTGTCGCGAATAAAAATAGTTGCATAAATAGTTTGCGCAACCGAAAAGTTGCATATATTTGCAACCGATTAGTTGCAATTTAGAATTATAAAATAATGAGAAGAGATATATTTCAGGCCATAGCCGATCCGACAAGACGAGCCATTATTGTGCTTATTGCTTCACAGGCAATGACACCCAATGCACTTGCCGAACATTTTGACACAACCCGACAAGCAGTATCTAAACACTTGCGCATACTCACGGAATGTGAACTGGTGAATCAGGAATATCAGGGCAGGGAAATTTATTATCAACTTGAGTTAAAAAAGATGAAAGAAATAGATAAGTGGCTTGAACAATTCCGTAAGCTTTGGGAAGCACGTTTTGATCAGTTGGATACTGTATTAGCCACCCTTAAAAAGAATAAAAAATGAAAGACAGAATTATTACCCTCGAGCGCAGTTTTGACGCTCCTGTATCATTGGTATGGAGGGCCCTTACCGAAAAAGATTTAATGAAACTATGGTATTTTGATCTTCCGGAATTTAAAGCTGTTGTTGGTTTTACATTTGAGTTTTGGGGAGGACCAGAAGATGGTGTTCAATACAAACATGTGTGTGAAGTAACCGAAGTTATTCCCAACCGGAAATTAACTTATAGCTGGAGGTATGACGGATACGAGGGAATCTCCTTTGTTTCGTTTGACCTGACTCCTGAAAATGAAACAACACTGTTAACATTAACCCATACAGGAATTAGCAGCTTCCCGGCCGACATTCCTGATTTCGCCATCCATAATTTTGAGGGCGGATGGAATCAAATCATTAACACATCACTTGCAGATTTTTTAAAAAATAATAACCATTAACACACTACAGTATGAACAGTAACTTAGCATTTGAATTTATCGTTGATAAAGCAACATCTACGGTAACAGTAAACAGAGCATTCGCAGCAAAATCGTCATTGGTATGGGACGCCTTTACCAAACCTGAAATCCTTGATCAATGGTGGGCTCCTAAACCCTGGATGGCCCGAACAAAATCCATGGATTTTAAAGTAGGTGGACGAAGATTATATGCAATGGTTGGTCCGGAAGGAGAAGAACATTGGGCACTAGCCGACTTCACCTCTATCACTCCACAAACAAATTTTCAATACATTGATGCCTTTTGTGATAAAGACGGAAATCTGAACACCGAATTTCCGCGTATGGAATGGAGTTTTAATTTCATTGACAAAGGCGAAACAACTATGGTGAACATGGTCAGTAAACACAAAAATCTTGCTGATCTGGAGAAGATCCTTGAACTAGGATTTAAAGAAGGATTCACAATCGCTCTGGATGGATTAGATGAACTATTTGCAAAAAGTTAGTCTGTAACAAGACAATACTTTAACACTTTGAAAAAAGCGGATGTGCATTATTAAATGCTTTCTTCCGCTTTTTCTTTTTATGTGAACATCCCTTTTTACCACAAGGTTCACTATGGGACGGAATGATTGTGTTCTTTGTGCAAGCCTTTGCGTTTTTTGTGGTAAAATATAAAATGTCAGTATAAAGAGTAATCACAAATATTCATACTTACTTTTCTATTTGCAGACAGTCATATTTTTTATTTATCTTAGTTTTACAATAAACCCTTATGACAATGGAGGAAGAATTATACATTTCAATCGGACAAAAAGGTAAAGGTGCTGAACAAAGTCAGCTATTCGGAAAACCTAGTTTCAACATAAATGGAAAAACTTTCATCTGTTTCTTTCAAAATGAAATGGTTTTTAAATTAACGGGCCACACGCATACTGAAGCGCTGAGTTTGGATGACTCGAAATTATTTGATCCTTCCGGAAAAAAGAGACCTATGAAGGAATGGGTTCAGGTAGCATCAGACTACAGTGACAATTGGACAAAATTTGCTAAGAAAGGATTTCAATAAGTTGAAGAGAAATAATTATTAACCATTAACAATCATCATTATGTCTGGACTTACTTCTTTCGGAATTTTTCACACGGCTATTAGTTTGGTTGCCGTTGGTTCAGGTGCTATTGCCCTGCTACGTGACAAAAAAATCAGCTGGGACAAACAGGTTGGTAAAATGTATGTATTTACCACTATTGTGACCTGTATTACCGGTTTAGGTATTTTTCATCATGATGGTTTTGGGAAGCCACATGTGTTGAGCATTCTTACCCTGATCGTGTTGGGTATTGCATTTCTTGCCGCTCAAAATGAAAAACCATTGGGTAAGTTTTCCCCATATATTGAAAGGGTTGGCTACTCCATGACATTTTTCTTTCATCTTATTCCGGGTTTTACAGAACCGCTTACCCGACTGCCTGTTGAACAACCATGGGCTTCCAGTCCGGATGACCCCAACCTGCAAAAAATTATTGGTGTATGCGCACTATTGTTTTTAATAGGTGCGGTGTTGCAAGTGAGAGCACTCAAAAAACAGTTGGCAAAATAGTCAACCAACCAGTATTATGGTCTAGAATAATTATGTTCTTCGTGTATCATTAGTGTCCTTTGTGGTAAAAAATGAATGCCATCAATAAATGGAATGCTACGTTTAGGCATTCTTTTTTGCTACTTATTTCTTTTTTGAACGGTTACGCAACACATTGCGGTTTATGGATTGTTTTTTACCGCCCGTTTTTTTGTATGAACCACCAAGGTTTACCTTTTTGTTCTTGTCTTTTTTCTCGTGGAAGGAAGGACCGCCTTCATACCGTTTCAATCCCTTGAGGTAGTTTTTACCTTTGGATATCGGACGTTCGTCTTCGCTAAACGTATTGGAATATTCAACGGGTTCGGGCCAGGGTAAAATGGATACTTGTTTATGCATCACTTCCTCCGCAGCTCTCACATATTCCTCTTCCTCTTCATTCATAAACGTAATGGCAATACCATCCTTTCCTACCCTTCCCGTTCTTCCGATACGGTGCAAATAATCATTGGGAGAAACGGGAGTATCAAAGTTCACCACATGCGTAACATCGGAGATATCCAATCCCCGCGCAGCCACATCGGTTGCTATCAGTATGCGGTACTTGTTGGTTTCAAATTGTTTCAGCGCATCAATACGCTGGTTCTGCGATTTGCGTGAGTGTAATATACCAACCTGTTTCGGGTAAAATGTATGTACCTGTTCGAACAGTTTATCAGCAATTTTAATTTTACCTGCAAACACCAGTACTTTACCCATGGCTTCATCCGTATCCAGCAGGTGTTTTAACAGGTTTACCTTTGTCCCGAAATTGGGCATTTCGTATCCCAACTGTACAATTTTTTCAAGCGGTGTTCCATGCGCGGCTACTTCAATTTGTACCGGACTGTTAAAAAAACCTTGTATAAGTTTTGATACCTCTTCCGTTTGTGTTGCCGAGAATAAAATGTTTTGACGCTTAGCCGGCAGGTAATCTAAGATAGTGGTGAGTTGTTTGCGAAACTCCTGCTCCAGCATTTCATCTACCTCATCAATCACCAGCCTTTGTACTGATTTTAGCTTTTGGGAACCATTTACAGCCAAATCAACCAAACGTCCGGGTGTTGCTACTAAAATATCCAATCCCTGAAACACCATTTGTTTTTGGGTATTGATGTTCCCGCCACCGTATATTCTACCAACTCTTACTGTCATATAGGTTGTGAGTTTTTCCAACTCATCAGCCACCTGTAACACCAACTCTCGTGTTGGCACTAATATGACCACACGCGGATGTTTACTATCGGTAAAGTTGAGTTGACGCAAAATGGGTAATAAATACGCCATCGTCTTTCCTGTACCCGTTTGCGCAATCCCTACCACATCACGTCCCGACATAATTGCGGGTAACGATTCCACCTGCACAGGCGTGGGATGAATATATTCCAAATCAGCTAAAGCCTTTAGCAATGGGTTGTTTAAGTTAAGCTGATCGAATGTCATTTGAGAATTAAGATTTTGGAATTGAGAATTTGTTGGGTTCGGCAAATATAGGGCTGATTAACCGATTATTAGGAGTTTTGTCAGGCTGTCCCGCTAACAGCGGGAGAAGTAGACCTCCGGTTACGTTGATAAAGAGATTTTGCTCTAATTAAAAGCTTGATGCCTGGTTTTGACATCGCTTCGATGAGCTCAGCGCGACATTTACTTAATTTCCTGGCACAGCTCAATGAGTACGCCATTGCTGGATTTAGGGTGCACAAAACAGATGAGTTTGTTGTCGGCACCTTTTTTAGGTTGTTCATTTAACAGGATGAAACCTTCTTTTTTCAAACGCTCCATCTCTGCGTAAATATCTTCTACATCAAAAGCGATATGGTGAATACCTTCTCCCTTTTTCTCAATGAATTTGGCAATAGCACTATCGGGATGAGTGGCTTCCAGTAATTCGATCTTATTCGGACCTACCTGATAGAAGATCGTATTCACATTCTCCGATTCAACCGGTTCTGTTTTGTAAGGTGAGCTATTGAACAATTTATTAAATAAATCAATAGATGTTTTTGCATCCTTTACGGCTATACCAATGTGTTCGACTTTGTTCATGTTGTTGAGTTATTGAGTTAATGGGTTAATGAGTTATTGGGTTATTACATAACAAGTCACAGACTTGCTGTATAAAGTATTTGAAGTGTAAACTTCAAATAGCATTCTCTTTCTTAATAACTAATAACTCAATAACCCTATAACTTCTTATTAGCTGATATTCTTAAAACGTACACGGTGCGGACCTACATCACCTAAACGTGCTTTTTTGTTTTCTTCGTAATCACTGTAGTTTCCTTCAAAGAAATATACTTGTGAGTTTCCTTCGAATGCTAAAATATGCGTGGCAATCCTGTCGATAAACCATCTATCATGGGAGATCACGACAACACAACCAGCAAAGTTCTCGATAGCTTCTTCCAATGAACGCAATGTATTTACATCAATATCATTGGTGGGCTCATCGAGCAACAATACGTTACCACCTTCTTTCAAGGTCATTGCCAAATGCACACGGTTACGCTCTCCACCTGACAACACACCAACCTTTTTACTTTGGTCGTTGCCGCTGAAATTGAATTTCGAAATATAGGCACGGGCATTCACTTGTTTATCGCCCACAATCATGGTTTCAGTACCCCCGCTGATTACTTCAAATACTGATTTTTCGGGCAGCAGATCCTTGTGACTTTGATCCACATAAGCAGTCTTCACTGTTTCTCCTACTGTGAATGTTCCGGTATCCGGTGTATCCAATCCCAGCATCAAACGGAACAAGGTAGTTTTACCCGCACCATTTGGTCCGATGATTCCAACAATTCCTCCTTTAGGTAATTTGAAGTTTAGGTTTTCGTACAATAATTTATTGCCAAAGGCTTTGCTTACATTTTCTGCTTCAATCACTATGTCACCCAAACGCGGACCGGCAGGAATGAACAATTCTATTTGTGATTCTTTCTCTTTCTGATCTTCACTCAGCATTTTATCGTAAGCATTCAAACGTGCTTTACCTTTTGCCTGACGACCTTTCGGGCCTTGACGTACCCATTCCAACTCACGTTTTAATGCTTTGGTACGTTTGCTTTCCTGTTTCTCTTCCTGCTCTAAACGATTTGATTTTTGCTCCAGCCAGCTACTGTAATTTCCTTTCCATGGAATTCCTTCTCCTCTATCCAACTCCAGGATCCAACCGGCTACGTTATCTAAGAAATACCTATCATGGGTAACAGCAATAACGGTACCCGGGAAATTTTTGAGGAATTGTTCTAACCAATCTACACTCTCTGCATCCAGGTGATTGGTTGGCTCATCCAACAATAAGATATCCGGATTGCTTAACAACAAACGGCATAATGCTACACGTCTGCGCTCTCCTCCCGACAATACATTTACCATTTGATCAGGTTCCGGACAACGCAGTGCATCCATCGCTTTTTCTAATTTAGTATCCAATTCCCATGCATCATTTTGTTCCAACAACTCCATTACCACAGCCTGACGGTCGAGGATCTTCATCATCTCATCACTGTCCAGATTCGGGTCAGCCAGTTTTTCATTGATGACATCAAACTCTGCTAATAAATCCACAATGGGTTGAACACCTTCTTTCACACATTCCAATACTGTTTTGGTTTCATCCAATTGAGGCTCTTGTTCGAGGAAACCAATTTTATAATCTTTATCGAAAACAACTTCGCCCTGAAAGTTTTTATCTACACCGGCAATAATACGCAGCAAGCTTGACTTACCGGAACCGTTTAAACCTAATACACCAATTTTGGCTCCGTAAAAAAACGAGAGGTAAATGTTTTTGAGTACTTGTTTTTGAGGCGGGTGAATTTTGCTCACACCTGCCATTGAAAATATAATTTTATTGTCGCTCATAATTCTTTAAAAGTGGGGCGAATTTACACTTCGGAGGCGGATGTAAAAAATTAATTATGAATACAGGTTACATTTGAGGAAACAAAGACATTAAACCTGCCTAAACATGAGCTCAAAACCTTGGATGGAAGTTAATGGAGTTGATTAGTGAATAGTGTTAAGCCGGTTCATCACTAAACAAAAACAGCCTTGAGTAAAACCCAAGGCTGTTTATAGTTTATTTGTTCATATGAACTATGCGAAATAGTCGGTTTTATAACCCATTGGTTGAGGGTTGATACACATTACAGGTACTTTTTGAGATTTGTTTACGATCTGTTGAGCATAGGTTCCAATAATGTATTCGCTGAACTCTCTATCCTCACTTTGTGTCATGATCATCATCAGATCAGCATCCACTTTTTCAGCAAAACTCAATGTAGCATCGGCAAAGTTTTCATCTAGTTTTTCCAACACTTCTACTTTATACTTAACTCCGTTTTCATCTAATAAACGCTCGACCTGACGTAATCCTAACATCATTTTGTTATCCAAAAAATCGTCACCTATTTTGTGGGTTAAAATATTGATGGTTGAGTTGTATGCTTTCCCCAGGTGAATGGCCCATTTTACCTTTTGACGGGATTCAACGGTCAGATCCAACGGGAACACAATATTTTTGTAGGCACGAAACTCGTGAGCTTCCGATTTAACTACTACAACGGGAACATCTGAATGACTGATAACGCGTGAAGCATTACTTCCGATTACGCGTTGAAAGCCTGAAGCTCCGTTGGAACCCATGATGATGCTGTCGCAACCTAACTCAGTAGCGGTTTCAGCAATGGTACGGTAAATACGCCCTGTTTTGGTAACAACAGTGCAATCAATGTTATGTTTAGCTTTGATTTCGGATGCCATTTCCTGCAAACCTTTTTCAATCTCTTCGTTGGCAGATTGAGCGGCTGCGTTGTCTTTACCGAAGTTCAAAAAGCTTGGTAATACAGACTCTTCAACCACATGCAATAGTGCAAGGTTATTATTAAAATGTTTCGCCACTTGTACGGCATGACTCAACGCATTTTTTGCGATGTCTGAAAAATCAACGGGTACCAGAATGGTGTTTTTTTTCGTTTCCATGAATGGGTTTTGTAATTTGCTGCGCAAAGATAAGGTTCTCTTTTTAAAATAAAGATATGACCTTACTCAACTTAATCAAAAAATAACCATGCATATACCTGAATCTGAATTGATACTTAATGCTGACGGGTCTGTTTACCACCTTCACCTGAAACCTGAGGATATAGCAGATACCATACTGTTTGTGGGCGATCCGGACCGTGTAGGTGAGGTTTCTAAGCACTTTGATTCGGTTGAATTCACTAAACATAAGCGTGAATTTGTGACCCATACAGGATATATCGGTAGCAAAAGATTAACCGTATTGTCTACCGGCATTGGCACCGACAATATTGATATTGTTTGGAATGAATTGAATATGCTGGTAAATATTGATCTGGGCACCCGTACTTTCAAAAAAGAGCACAAAAACCTGAAAGTAGTGCGTATTGGCACTTCCGGTTCATTGCAGGCCGATATTCCCGTTGACAGTATTTTAGTTTCTACTCATGGCTTGGGATTAGATGTGTTGATGCATTATTACCCTTTTTCCAAAGATGAAGCGACAACTATTCTCGAACAACAATTTGCAGAGCAACTGGCAATCCCCTTTTTGAAACCTTATTTGGTAAAGGCTCCCGGTGCATTAATCAATCTTTTTAGCGATTCCATTCAAGGAATTACGGCTACCTGCTCGGGATTTTATGCCCCACAAGGCAGAATGGTGAGCACACCTTCTTCCGTTGACAATCTTATCCTGCGCCTAAGCAAACTGCAAACTCCAACAGACAGGGTTACCAATTTTGAAATGGAAACAGCAGGCATCTATGGACTGGCCAATACCTTTGGACATGAAGCCGTTTCTGTTAATGCAATTGTGGCCAATCGTATTACGCATGAGTTTAGTCAAAACGGACAAGCAATGATCGATAAAACTATTCAGTACGTTTTGGAAAAACTGGTCTCTTAGTTTTCTTGCTATTCCATAAAGAATACATTTCGGTTCATTTGAGATTTTTGAACAATCTATTCCTTGCGCCTCTATTTTTTTCACCCACCATTCGATATGTATTGTTTGAGAATAATACACTACATCATTATGTATTTTTTACAAATCGGGTAGAAACATAATTCCTCTTGATGCCAATATTACAGGCTTGTTACACACGTCCTGCACTCTCATCTCTTAACGGCTTCTTAAAGCTTTTCTACATTATTATGTAGTTGAAACCTTGTGCTTTATAAATAGCTTTGATGTTCATAACAGCCTATTCCTCTCATCGGGAACAAATAAATTATTCATCAACACCAATGATTAAATTTTGCTTTCATCCACCATTCTATTTCAATACTTAACCACAAGAACTAATATTTTATTACAACCTAACAATAACACACTATGAACCAGTACTACACAATCACAACTCATCTCCTCAGGAGAAAACTAGTCCCCCTCTGTCTCACACTACTCACCTTACTATTGATGCAATTTTATGCTCATGCTCAATATGCGAACGTGCCCGTTACGGGATTTAACGCAGACGTTGTGGCTGATGGAGCAACAGGTGCAGCAACCAATTCAACCACCGCTGATGTGGATGGGGTAAACTATGTATTTGTGAGTTCAACGTTCAATCCCGGACCCGGTATCTGTGCAACGGGTACAACTGCATTGCCTGTAGCCAATACAATAACCAGTTTAATAACACCTGCTCTTACCTATAACCTGCAACCCTATAATGCAAATAATATTTTGCGTTTATCAGCGGGAACAACGGGAACCTTTACATTGGTTACACCAACATCAGCCTCCAATTTATACTTACTTGCCACCGGAGGAAGCGGTGCTTGTAATTTATCCGTAACTATAAATTTTACCGATCTTACAACGCAAGTTATTACCGGAACCATTAATGACTGGTGCAGTGCTGCCGGTCCTGCCACAACAGTATTCTATAGAATTATCAATACTTCAACTACATGTAATGGAGGAACCTGTCAATATCTTTATGAACTCAATATGGCATTATCAGGTGCTAATTATTCCAAAACAATTGCTTCTGTTCAGATCCAAAATCTTGCAGGAGGTGGCGTTTTAAACGCCTTTGCTTTGGGTGCCAAATCGGTTTGTCCTGTTCCAACTGCACAACCTACTGCCCTTATCAGCACTGCAACTACCACTGGATCTATCAGTGCTTCTTTTACCGATGCATCAACTTTGCCAACCGGAGGTTATCTGGTGGTTCGATACCCTGCAAGCGCTACTCCGACTGCTCCCGTAAATGGAACAACTTATACTCCGGGACAATCTTTGGGAACAGGAACAATCATCTCTGCATCCCTTACACCTTCTTTTTCGGCAACAGGCCTTAATGGAAATACTACTTATAATTTTTATGTCTATTCTTATAATACGGGAACCACATGTGGTGGACCTATTTATTTAACCACAACTCCTCTTTTGGGTTCGCTTGCAACAAGTGTATGCGGAACAGTACCATCAACCATTGCTATTGGTCCGGGATTGCCAAATACACTTGGGGGAGGCTTTACATCTTTAACAGCTGCACTTACTGCAATAGGCTCAAATGGATTGAGCGGAAACACTGTTCTTGAATTACAAGCAACATATGATGGAACAGCACCTAATGAAACATTCCCGATTCTTTTTCCGTACAACGCCTGCGTTGGTGTTTCCAAAACAATCACCATCAGACCTGCATCAGGTGTTTCGTCACCCATTACCATTACAAGTGATAGTTTAACAACACTGAATCTTAATGGTGCCAGTTATATTACCATAGATGGAAGACCTGGAGGAACAGGAACTACCAGTCAGTTAAAAATTATTAATACCAAAACAACCGGTGCGGCTGTCCAGTTTATCAATGATGCACATCATAACATGATCAGATATTGCGATATTCAGGGACAAAACACATCGGCAACATCCACGGCTTTATCCGGGGTAATTTATTTTGCAGGTACTTCAACACTTGCATTAACGGGTAACGATTACAATACTATTGCTAATTGTGATATTCATGCAACAACCCTTGACTTCCCGGCAATCGCGGTATGTTCTTATGGAAACAATGTAGCTGCACCTGTAACAAGCTGGAATGATTCAAACACTATTACCAACTGTAATATCTATGATTTTTATAGTGCTACACTTGCATCTACAGGTATCAAACTTGAGGGTGGTAGTAATGCATTTACCGTTAGCAACAATCGTTTGTATCAAACAGCTACGCGAAACTATACTGCCAGCAACCAACACCGCGCATTTTGGTTAACCACGGGAAGTACCGGAGCTTGCGGGTTTCAAATATTGAATAACTTCATTGGAGGAAATAATGCAGCAGGAACAGGAACCTGGACTCTTACGAGTAACGCTTCTATATTAACCAATTTCTGGGGTATGGATATCAACCATGGAGGTTTGACACGAACATCTGTGCAGGGAAATACGATTACCAACCTTTCGCTTTCATCGAGTACTGCTACAGCTAATGATCTATTCAGAGGTATTAGCACAGGAGGTTCGGGCAATGTGGATATTGGTAATATTACCGGGAATACAATTGGTGCTGCTACCGGAACCGGAGCCATTTCACTGAACACCACTGCCAATTCTTCCATTTCTTATGGAATTAAAGCTGCAAGTACTATCGATACCGTTAACGTTTATAATAACACAATTGGTAGTATTACTCTTACATCAGCTACTGCTGCCAATGCTATGAACTTTTTTGGTATTGGTGTAATATCAGGTTCTGCATATACATATGTAGTAGGAAATACAATTGGAAGTCTCTCAACACCATTAAGTATCAACTCCATTGATTCGGCAACTACAACGCAGTCCGTATATGGAATTAGCGTTGCAGGGGGTATTTATACAACCGTTATCAATAACACTGTTGCGAATCTGAATAACAACTATAAATCGACCAGTACAGGATATACAAGGGGAATTTATCTTACCTCTTCAACCACATCTGTTATTACCGGCAATAGCATACGTAACTTATCAACTGCGAGTACTTATACCGGATCCGGCACGACAGCAGCATTAACAGGGATCCAGATGTCATCAGCAAACCCTTCTACCGTTAGTGGAAATAGTATTGATTCATTGGTGCTTACCTCTCTATCAACAGGTATTGCATCTTATGTAGAAGGTATTGTATTTTCAAGTAATGGAAGTACTCCAACCAACCTCATCACTAAA
Organism: Bacteroidota bacterium; assembly: GCA_040386055.1. Lineage (GTDB taxonomy): Bacteria > Bacteroidota > Bacteroidia > UKL13-3 > UKL13-3 > UKL13-3. The sequence continues at coordinate 2,188 of JAZKGH010000220.1, read as the reverse complement.
AACTTTATTCATAGTTTAGATGTGTCGGCTGTAAATACTTCTGCCTTTATGATTGGAATAGATATCGTAGGTGGTTCAAATATTATTGCCAATAATATGATTCGTTTGGGTATTAAACCGGATGGTACAGATCTTACCACTTCAATGGTAATAAGAGGTATTCATATCGGAACAACTACAGCAGAAAACATTTACCACAACAGTGTTTATATCGGTGGGGCAAACGTTGGAAGTACTACAGCCAATACAGCAGCACTTCACAGAAATACTTCAACACTTGGATCACAACATGATATACGAAATAATATTTTCGTAAATGAGCGTTCAAATACTGCTACAGGTGGAAAACACTATCAAGTATTCTTAAACAACACGGTTGCTCTTTCTTTAGGTACCAACAGTTATTTTGGTACCGGTACCGGATCAGTTTTTGGAACGTTGAACGGAGGAACAGCTGATGTACTTTCGTATACTTTGGGTTGGTTAAGTACTGATATGGGAAGCAGCATTACGAACCCTCGTTTTATGAATGCAACAGGAACAGCAGCAACCTTAAATTTACATATCAATGCGGTTACTCCTACACCTGTTGAGGCAACCGGATTACTCCTTTCAACTATCACTGATGATTATGACGGTCAAACCCGCAGCAGCAATACACCTGTTGATATCGGTGCAGATGGTGGTGCATTTACTCCATTGCCAATGTCAATTGACTCATCAGTTGTAGATCAAAACACGGCATTGGTTCCAAAAGGATCAACAAATCAATATGTTCTTAGAATAAGAATGTATGCAAAAGACAATTACAATCCATTGCAACTTACTTCGTTTGTAATGAACACTGCAGGAACAACCAGTGCAAGTGATATTTCAAATGCAAAAGTATTTAGCACAGGAAGCAGCCCGATATTTGCTACCACTACACAATATGGAACTGCAGTTGCGGCACCAAGTGGCGCCTTCAGTGTTACCGGAAGCGCATCTTTAACTTCAGGTGTAAATTACTTCTGGGTAACTTATGATATTACCAACACTGCTGTTATAAACAACACTGTTGACGTTCGTTTGGATAATATCGTATTAAGCGGAGCCGCAAGTCCTGCTATATTAAACGGAAATCCTACCGGATCCAGAACCATTAAAAATCCACTTGCAGGACCTTATAATATTGGAACAGGACAACCGTATACAACCATTGCAGCAGCAATGACAGATTTGAACTCACTGGGTGTAAGTGCTGCAGTTACTTTGAATTTAACGGATGCTATGTATACGTTAACGGATTCAATAGCTGTAAATGTTATTCCGGGAGTTTCGGCAACTAATACTGTAACACTCATGCCTGCTGCTGCTAACGCTTCAGGAGCTACCATTACCAGCTCAAGCAGTACTTCAACTTTTGACATGAATGGTGTTTCATACTTTATCATCGATGGTCGCCCGGGTGGAGGTGCTTTCCCAATAGCTGTTCCGAACACTACCAACCTGAACATTATCAATACAAGCGTAACAGGTTCTGCTATTCGCATGAACAATGACTCCAGAAGAAATACCATTAAGTATTGTGATCTTCAGGGAACCAATAATGTGAATGCTACTTTACAGGGTACATCTGCAGGTGTAGTATTTATAGGATTAACCAATGGAACAACCGGTAACGATAGCAATACCCTTGACAATTGTAATATTCACTCAACCGTAAATACAGGTGTATTAACCATGGGCATTTATTCTTATGGACCATCATCAAGCAGTGCACTAACATCTTTGTTTAATGATAACAACACTGTATCTAACTGTAATATTTATGATATTTATGGAGGTGCTAATTTATCTACCGGAGGCATTGTACTCGAGAGAGGAACCAACACATGGACACTTACGGGAAACAGTTTCTTCCAAACAGTAACACGCACTCCAGCATTGACTGCGAGTATATTCAACCGTAATATTTATATAGCTACCACTAACACTACCGGTGTAGGAAACGGCTTTACCATTACAGGTAATTATTTTGGCGGAACACAGCCGCAATGTGGAGGAACTCCTTATACTTCAACTCCTACCGGTGGGTTTAACAATTTACATGAAGGTATTTATATATCTGTAAATGGAGGAACTGCCACCAACATCAAAGGAAATACCTTTACCAATGCGAATATATCACAAGCTGCAAGTACAAGTG
>JAZKGH010000219.1:6278-13584 GCA_040386055.1 Bacteroidota bacterium | reverse complement strand
TGGTGGTGAAATGACCTATAAAGCGACAACAACGGCAGGTATTGTTGAAGTTCATTTAATTGTCTATAGGAACTGTGATGGAGGTGTTTCGATATGCCCGACAAACACTTGTGGATCTGCATGCACTCTTGATATTTCTTTATTTGGTGCAGATCCACCTTATGTATCTACGAATTTTGGATCAGCGACATTAACTTTAGTTAATGTGAGGGATGAAAGAGATAATAAAGCAAATGCGGCTAAAAATACCTGCAATAATATGACTTGTACTACAGCGGGAAGTTATACTCCTGGAGTGGAGCGTTATGAGTTCGTTGGTTTTGTAAATGTTGGGTCAACGTCAGGAATACCTGCAGCGTGTTGCAATGTGAGGCTTTCATGGGGGCTGTGTTGCCGCAATTCTCAGGTTCAAACGATAGCTTCTGGAATGAATTACTCTGTTGATGTTGTTATTAATCGTTGTCAGACATTCACGAGTTCTTCAAATGGGAATTCAAGTCCAGCCTTTTCAAATGATATTCTTAATATTACTGGTTCAGGTAATGGATTAATGCAATATAATTTAGGTGCTGTTAGTGATCCGGATGGAGACTCATTGAGTTATGCATTGACTCCAGCCTGGCAAGGATATAATACTCCCGTAACTTACATATCACCTTATACTTATTTATCTCCTTTACCATACTCAGGTACATCAGGGATGCAATGTGATGCTTCAACCGGAGTTGTTTCATTTAGTCCAAGAACACCAGTGATTGGTCAATATTTTAATGGAGTGCTATGTGTGGAGATAAAGCAATGGAAAAAAATATCTGGGGTTATGATCAATATTGGGATGACTCGGAGGGATATGCAGGTAGGTATTTTACCTAATTTGCCACCAAATAATGCTCCTGTCGTAACGACTTATCCACTTGCATCGATAAATCAATTCAGTTCTCCTAAAACTGATTGGATGTTCCCCGCTGGTATACAAACATGTTTTACCATTGCCACACGTGATACGGATTCATATAGTGTATTTGATACAACACGTTTTGATACAAGTAATGCTTTCGCAAATTTAGGCGGAATATTTACTCGTTTATCTTCTGCTTCCTCAATGCGAGATTCGATACAGTTTTGTTGGACTCCCACTTCCGCGCAGGAAAGTTCTTACCCTTATGTATTAAATGTTAAGGCGCGTGATTCACGAGTTCCTAATGACGGGAGAGTACATTATGGATTTAAAATTTTAGTTCCTTCATTTCCCCTCCTCACCAGCACGGGTATTAAAGATACTGCCAAAGCATGTAACTTTTGGGATTTGAGCTATTCACTTCAACTCGGTTCTATACCTGTGGCACAAACCCGTTGGACTATCAACAAATTACTGCCCGGTAATGTCAGTAGTTTAGTTTATACAACTACAGGTTTGGGTGCATTCAATTTAACCAATCAACATATTATGGATAGCGGTCGCTACGTAGTGAGTGTTGACTTATTTCCGGATGCCTCTAATCCATTGGTATTCCGAACGTATACCGATACTATTTATGTGGCTAAGTATGGAATACGAATACTTGGCTACGATACTTTAGTGTGTCCTAAAACAATGGTTCCTCTCAAATGTGCTGTGTATGATGCAGTAGGGACTAAAATCATCAGGTGGCAGGATAATACCATATTGTATACCGGAGCAATATATACGGCTAATGCAGGTGTCAGCAACAGGTGGCTAACTGTTAGTGTGCAGGATTCATTGAATTGCATTTTCACGGATAGTGTATCTCTTCAAGTATTTAGTATTCCAACATTAAAAATTGCCCCAGTAAAAGATACAGTTCAATGTGAAACCGGGAATGATTTTAAATTGTACAACAATACCAATTATTCGTGGAGCACTTATAGCTGGTTACTCGATGACTCCATTACCTATACAACCGATACGGTTCAATTTTCATTGGGTACAGTTGGTTCACATGTGTTGAAGCTAATTGGCATAACTCCTGAAGGATGCATAGATACCGTGCAGCAACAACTTATCCTCAGGTCAAAACCCAAAGCGGCATTTACAGTAAACGATAGTACGCAGTGTTTGAAATCCAATTCGTTTGTATTTACCAATCAGAGTATGAATGCAAGCGGAGGTATAACTTATAATTGGTCGACTGGTACAAATACATCAACTACCTTGGGTTATTTATATGTTTATCCTGCTGCGGGAATACAATCGATACGATTGATCGCAACTAATAGCCTGTTATCATCTTGCAAAGACACTATCGTAAAGTCGATGTATATATATCCTCAACCTACAGTCAGTAATACGATTAACAATTCATCACAGTGTTTTAAAAACAACAGTTTCATATTGACCAATACAACTACACAGGATTCTACACTAAGTTTTAAATGGATTATAGATGGCGACTCGTCAACTACTAATAGTGTCACTAAATCATTTGCAACGGAAGGTGTAAAAACAGCCACGTTGCGCATGAATTCTACTTACGGTTGCAATGATACGTTGGTAAAGACAGTTACCGTATTGCCATCGCCTGTTGCAGATTTTGGTATGAGTGATTCAATCAAGTGTTTTAAAGGCAATACTTTTACGTTTACCAATCAATCATCAATCATACCTGCCAATAACGGATTGGGTTATAACTGGAATATGGGTAATGGAGCAACCAATAATGCATTGAACGTAACTTATACCTATCCTTCTGCAGGTAAATATACAGTGAGATTAATTACCAATAACTTTGTCTCCACGCAATGTAAAGATACAATGATGAAAGTGGTAACAATCTTCCCGCAACCCTCACTGGCAGGAACGGTTAATGCTGCAAGTCAGTGTTTAACCAACAATCAATTTGTGTTTACCAATACGTCAACTGATTTGATAGATACTAATTACACCTTTAACTGGAAGGTTGAGGGCGGAACTAAAACCGGAACAGTTCTGACAGAGAAATATACAAGTTCAGGAGCCAAGGTGGTCAAATTGTTTGCAAATACGAATAAAGGATGTATAGATTCCGCTACTTTCACTGTGATTGTGCACCCTCAGCCGGTTGCCCAAATAAACATCAATGATACCGATCAATGTATCAGGGGAAATAGTTTTGTGTTTACAAATACAAGTACAGGAGCAACATCCGGTTCTTTTATGATAGATGGAGCAAGTCCGAACACCAACACATCAGTAACCAAAGCATTTACCGGTACAGGAACAAAATCAGTAAGGTTAGTCGCTACCAGTAATGCTAATTGCCGCGATACCGTGTACAAACAAGTAGAAGTATTGTACTCTCCAACAGTAATATTTACTGTTTCAGATAGCACCGTTTGTAAGAATGATCCGATTACATTTACCAATACCAGCAGCAATACTGTTCCGGTATTATATAGATGGGCTTTCGCTGATAGTACGTATGATAGTTTGTTAGCGGTAACCAAAAGTTTTCCCACAAGCGGAGCGCAAAGAGTATACTTAGGTGTGGCAACAGATAAGGGATGTGTGGATAGTGTTTCTAAAAACATATTGGTGTATGCAAGTCCGGCAACACCTGTTGTAAGTGGTCCGATATCTTTTGCATCAGATTCCACAGTAACATATTCAGTGGTTTCCAATCCGACATTAAACTATCAATGGCAAATCAATAATGGCCAGTTTGTATCAACCAATTTGGATACGAATAGTATTGATGTAAAATGGGATAGTACTTCGTCCCACGGAAGGATCTTTGTATCTACTCAGAATGTGGAGGGATGCAGGAGTGATACCACACGGTATGATGTATCGATTATCGGAGGTGTAGGATTATCGAGTGTAGATGCATCCTTTCAAAACCTTTCGGTATTCCCGAACCCGACAACAGATGCCATTACTCTTTCACTAAACAGCATCCAAACCCAATATATCCGGGTGAAACTGTACAATATTGTAGGAACAGAGATCAAAACGATCTCATACAACGCACCAAAAGGAACTTTGAACGAACAGATCAACCTGCACGAATTGCAAAAAGGAATTTACTTTATGCGAATAGAAGGAGAGACAGGAAGCCAAACAGTGAAGATACTGCTGAAATAGAGGAAATGTGCAGATGTGCAAATTAGAAAATTTGATGATGAGATGATGGAAAGAAAAAGAACCCCTCAGGGGTTCAATATTTTAACAACTCCAATCTCCATTCTACCACTAAGAATAATCCATGATGCTAAGTATAAAGTATTCCTCGTGTCTTTCTTTTTACTTTTGGGCGTTAGTGTAAAAAAACACGAAGACTATGCCTTCCGATGAATCACACTCGCCATAGGTTGTGCCGTAGGCATGATCGTGAGCTCATTGATATTAACATGTGCCGGGCGTGATAACGCAAACCAGATGGCTTCTGCAATATCCTGTGCTACCAGGTTTTCAAAACCCATATATACTTTTTTCGCGCGCTCTTCATCACCATGGAAACGTACAATGCTGAATTCCGTTTCAACCGCTCCCGGATGAATGGCTGTTACTTTAATGGGGTATTGAGCTAGATCAATGCGCATGGCTTTGTTTAAGGCATCCACTGCATGTTTGGTGGCGCAATACACATTCCCGTTGGCATATACTTCTTTACCCGCAATACTTCCAATATTGATGATATGACCTTTGCCATGGGCAATCATGAGGGGTGTAATATTGCGTGTTACATACAATAATCCCTTTACATTGGTATCTATCATAACATCCCAATCGTCCATGTCTCCGGATTCAATAGGGGACAGTCCGCTTGCCAAACCGGCATTGTTAATGAGTACCTCAATGCCTTTCCACCCAGTTGGCAATTGAGCAATGGTATCGGTTACATCCCTTCTGTTTCTTACATCCAGTGTACGCAACAGTGTTTTGCAGTGGTATTGATTGGTTAAGGTTTGGGCTAGTTTTTCCAGTTTTTCCTGTCTGCGGGCAATAAGGATTAAATCGAAGCCATTGGCTGCTAAAATATGTGCTGTGGCTTCGCCAATTCCGGCTGAGGCACCGGTAATACAAGCAATACGAGTAGATGACATACTAAAATAGTTTGGTGGGTAAAAATAATAGAATATTTGGCTGCGTATGCTATTTTTACAAGATAAAATTGGGCTTATGAATTATACCATCGAAAAAAACGACCAGTATTCGCTGATTAAAACAGATTTAACTGCGTTTAATAAAGAGACCTGTGCCAAATTGCGCGAGAAGGTATTGCACGAAGTAGCCAGCAGCAGTAAGTATGTAATTGTAAATATTGCCAGAGTAAATGAGTGTAATGCTGATGGAACCAGGGAGTTGATTCAACTGGGCGTGGATTTGCAGGACAATGATGGGTTGTTGATATTGACGCATGCTGATGATCAGTTTACACGCTTGTTTAACAAGGCAGATATAACCTTTATTCCCACCGATGTGGAGGCAGTAGATTTTGTGTTTATGGATCAATTGGAAAAACAGTTTCTGAACATGTCAGATGATGATTTGACTCTATGAGTATTGAACTCACCATTCTAGGTAATAGTTCAGCAACCCCCACACTCAACCGCTTTCCTTCGGCTCAGTACCTGAATATGCTCGATCATCACATATTGATTGATTGCGGAGAAGGTACGCAGATGCAATTGCGGAAATACAAAATTAAAAAGTCAAAGATCGAGTATATTTTTATCAGTCATGTGCATGGAGACCATATCTTAGGATTACCCGGATTGTTGTTTTCCATGAACCTCAACAGCAGGGTGGAACCTCTTCATATTTTTGGTCCCGAAAGTTTGTTTGAAATACTGGAGATGTTTCTGAAACATTCGGATACGAGATTGCGTTTTGAGATCATCAAACACATTACTTCTGACGCTAAACCTATTGTGATATTTGAAGATTCTTTGATCAAAGTCACCTCTTTTCCTTTATACCACAGGATTCCTACCACAGGATTTATTTTTGAGGAACAATCGCGGTTACGTAAGTTAAATGTTGAAGCCTGCGAACGATACCATATTCCCTTTACATTTTACAACGATATTAAACGAGGCAAGGACTTTATAAGTGCCGATGGCAAAACAGAGATCAGCAATGATACCTTAACGTTTGATGCAGGACTACCTATTCGTTATGCCTATTGCTCTGACACAATTTATGATGAACGTGTGATCAATGAAGTGAGAGAAGTGGACTGGTTATACCATGAATCAACCTTCTTACATGAAAAACTGGAACGCGCACTGGAAACCAAACATACTACAGCCAAACAGGCAGGAATGGTGGCGCAGGAAGCGAATGTGAAAAAATTGCTCATCGGACATTTTTCATCGCGCTACGATGATTTGAATGTGTTATTGGATGAAGCCCTGACAGAATTCCCCTACACCGAAATTGCAGAAGAAGGAAGAACGTTTGTACTTGAGTAGGGTGTTGGTGATTGGCTGTTGACCTTTAGCTATTGGCTTGGTGATTTCTTATGAATGTTGGTTTCGACTCCACTCAACCAACGGTGACCATTAAGGACTGTGGTTTGGTGTGTTTAGTTATATGCATACTCAACTAATCACATATCAACTCAACTAACACTCTTCGTGTACAAAAGGAGCTGACGCTCCAGCAGACTATTTCTCGTAAACCTGAAATGAATACGCATAAGGGTTTTTCTCATCGGCTTCGTGCACTTCGTCTTGTTTGAGTTTCCATTCTTCGCCCATGTCGGGGAAAAAGGTATCGGCTGTGAAGCTGTTGAAAATGCGTGTCAAATATATTCTGTTGGCCATCGACATGGATTGTTCGAAAATGATACCTCCACCTGTAATAAATAATTCTGTTTCACCACTAGCTTTAGCAAATTCAATGGCAGCTTCCAATGTTGGTTTTACAACACATCCTTCAATTTGCAAATTAACATTACGGCTGATAACAATATTTACCCTGTTGGGCAACGGACGACCAATGCTCTCATATGTTTTACGCCCCATCACAATATGGTGACCGGTAGTGAGTGATTTGAAATACTTAAGATCAGCGGGTAAATGACAAAGTAATTGGTTTTGGTTACCGATTGCATTGTTTTCATCAGCAACTACAATGAGTGATATAATCATAGTGCAAATAAGGGGAAAATCAGGGAGATAAAGTAATTAAGTAACTAGGAAATTATGGAACTATGTCATGCTGAGTTCATCGAAGCAGACCTCCGGAAAGTGAATTAGAAGGAAAGGAGCCCGGTCTGTCCCGATAGCGAGCGGGAAAATGTTGCTATTGAAATAAAACTAATTGTGAGAAAACCAAAGTAACTGTATTTTTGACTTGTGA
>JAZKGH010000219.1:0-6259 GCA_040386055.1 Bacteroidota bacterium | reverse complement strand
CTCTTCAAATGATATCTTTTGTGGGTTATAAAAAAAACCTCCTTGTCTATTTGATTTCATTGATTCTATTGCTTGGAAGCGGTTGTTCAAAGCGGTACTGGTTTAGGATAAAGGTTCCGGGTAAAGTAGAAAGTAAACATAGTATATCGGTAAACGTAATCAACCTGTCACCTGAATATTTGGATTCTAATTTCCAAGTGGCATATACTCAAAACGTGTATCAATCTTTAAAAAAATATGGATTTGTACAAGCCCTAAAAAATCCTTCGGAATATACTTTCACAATTGTAATGTCTGTGGAAAATTATGAAAAGAAAGGGACTTCATACGTAATCATGGGTAATACAAAGAATCCGCGTTTGACTGAAGTGGCAAGTGAGAGACCTCCGGTGTATAAGTGGAAAGATTATGAAAATGCATTTTCAACTCTTGACTATAAATATGCATTAGTGTACAATTTAACAAAATCAACTGTTTGGAGTAGAGGTGATTATGTTTATCGCAAGAGTAATGAGAAAAGCAATGTAAAGCGCAGCATTAGTATATTAAAACTTGCTTTGCGTAAAAAGGGCGAGGAATAGCCCATAATGCTATCTTTTATAGTTGTGGGGGAACCAGCGCAGTCATATTTTTGACTTATCAATATGCGCATTTGTAAAACACAAAAAAATCTCATTTTCTTTATAATCATCACAACGGTTATGGGTTGTGGTCAACGCTATTGGTATCGCCTCAAGCTTGACGGGGCTTCGGTTAAACGGTATACTGTAAAGGTGGAAGTTGTTAACCATACTCCCAAATTATTATCCGAGGATTTTGAGACCATTCTGAAAAAAGGAGCTTTCCGGGAATTGAAAAAGTTTGGATATTATGAAACACCAAAGGACTCCCCCGATTATTTTCTGGTAATGCAAATAGCAGTTGATTCTTTTAACATGCTGTTGTACGACAAGCAAACAAAAATTGCCATCTATTCTGATAGTATTGTAAAGGCTCCTAATGTATATCGGTATAATAGAACACTGAGGGCTATTTTAATGCAATGTGATCTGGTGCAGCGCAAACCGCTGAAACGCAAATGGACCGGCTATGAGGATATTTATTATTTTAACGATTACAGACGTGATGTGGGTAGGAGCGAAGGAGTTGTAAGATATCTGATCCGCTCAGAAGCCGAGAAAAACAAACAACAATAGACTTTGAATATTGAGGAGTTTATTTATTTTGCGACCTTAAATAATAAAGCTCTATGAAACTTAAACTCCTTGTTGTTCTATTCTGTTTGTGTACAGTTCAATCGTTTTCTCAAATTCGAAAAGGCCAGTGGCTTGCCGGTGGAAGTTCTGTTTTTAGTTATGATGAAACAAAATATTCTCAGTCGTATTCCAGTCAACTGAATACCCAAACCGCTATTAATTTTGGCTACTTTATATTTAATAGAGTTGCAATAGGAATGAATGTGAATTTCACCTATTTTAAGGATAATTCACCCACCACCGGTTATGGATATTCAGGATATCTTACTTCAACTGTTGGGGGAAGCACTGGTCCTTTTATACGGGGCTATTTTCTTCCGGTTACCTCAAGAATGAATTTTATGTTACAGGGAGGATATCAATTTGGCATTACAAAAGCCACGATAATAAATCCGTATTATTATTATGGTTATAGAGAAATTTCGTCAATCAACAGAACGCACAATTTTATGATTGCAGGAGGACCGGTATTTGTTTTAAATCCAAATGTGACATTAGAATTATTAATAGCCTATAATTTGCAAAAATTGGAAGCAAGCACGCTCCAAACGAATTCATTTTTAAAAGGAATTGGATTTCAGATCCACTTAGGTAAAGGCAAACAGGCAGCTGAAAAAGCTGCTCAATAGTTATCTGGTAAAAGCATACTGAATGAGGTTAGCTCCCATTTGTAAAGCTCTTTGTCTAACAGGCTCGGGGTCGTTGTATATATCCTGATCTTCCCAGCCATTTCCCAAATCACATTCGTAGCTGTAAAAACAAACTAATCGTCCTTTGTATATAAGCCCGAAGCCCTGCGCAGGTTTGCCTTCATGTTCATGCACTTTGGGAAGTCCTTTGTCAAAGTTGTAAGATTGGTGGTAAACAGGATGTGAAAAGGGAAGTTCAACAAACTCCAGTTCAGGAAATACTTTTTTCATTTCACGTCTTAAAAATTTGTCCAAACCATAATTATCATCGGCATGCAAAAAGCCACCTGCAATGAGGTAGTTGCGTACATTTTCCGCTTCCTGATTGCTTAATACCAGATTGCCATGTCCGGTAAGATGAATAAACGGGTAGTTAAAAATATCAGGGCTACCTGTTTCTACAATGTCTTCTTCAGCAGCAATATTGGTCCCTATTTTTTGATTGCAGAATTTGATTAGGTTGGGTAAGGATGTTTTGTTTGCATACCAATCACCACCACCATTGTATTTAAGTTTTGCAATTTTCAGCGTAGGTGGAGCAAAATTGAGATTAACCACCAGGAAGAGTATCAAAAATATATTAAGGTGAAGTCGTTTCATGTTCAGTGTTGTTTTCGAAAAATTGATTTTTAGAAAGTATGTTGCCACATCACTCCGTAATATCGGTTTCCAATATTAGGTAAAAGTGCGCTCTTTTTTGGCCAATTGCTTTTGTACTTATGTTGATGAGTTAAGTATACCAGTTTGGTGCTCAATATTCCGATACCTGCGCCCACCAATACATCATTGAACCAGTGTTCATTATTAGCAATGCGTAAAGTACCAACGGCTGTTGCAGCCGAGTATCCCGCTACGCTAACCCAAACACTCTCGTCTTTAAATTCTTCATGCAATACTGTGGCGTATGCAAATGCAAATGCTGTGTGTGAAGAAGGAAATGAATAGTCATTTGAACCATCGGGTCGGTGTTCTTTGGCGAGATACTTTAACCCATATACTGTTATCAATGTGAGAGCAGAAGTTTTGGCAAACAGAATGGTTTGGTTTAAGGGATCATGGGCACTTTTTACGTTGAATAGATCGAGTGCATATACTCCGGCTGCGGGAGCAAATACAAGATAATCATCAATAGAAGTATTGAAGCCGGCAAAGTTTTCGGAGCGAAAGTTTTGAACCCTCTTGCTACTGGGAAACCCTTTATCACCGGTGCACCATACTCCATAAGTGATCAATACAACAGGTGCAATATATTTGCGTATACTTACTTCGGAGTGGGTGGTGTCTTGACCAAAAGTTTTACCGATTGTGAGAAGCCAGTAAAAAAACAATACGTAATAAATGAAACCTTTCATTAATTATGAACGAATGGCTTTTACCGACATACAGGCAAACAACGCAGCTGTTTCTGTGCGTAAAATACTGTGGCCTAAAGATACAGGTTGAAAACCGGCTTGTGTGGCTTGTTGAACTTCCGTTGCCGTAAAATCTCCTTCAGGTCCGATAAGAATGGTGATGCGTTGAAAGGCTGAAGTAGCAGTGGTCAATTTATAAGATAACAGTACTGTTTCAGGTGTTTCGCACCATGCAATATAGGCATTGTCCGATTGATGGTTATGTATTGCTGCCGATACTTTTTGAAGCGAATTCAACTTGGGCAAAAACCACTGTTTACTTTGTTTCATCGCACTGATGGTAATTTTTTCACAACGCTCCATATTCACCTTAGCACGCTCACTGTTTTCTGTTTCAATAAACGATATTTCATCAATTCCTGATTCTGTTGCTTTTTCAATGAACCATTCAATACGATCCATGTTTTTGGTAGGGGCAACCATCATGTGCAAATAATAGTTTCGGGTAAGCATATGCTGGGTGCGGGAGTTAAGCTGTAATAGACATTTTTTAGGATGGTCGTCAGCAATAGTAGCAATGGCGTGCATGCCTTTCCCATCTGCCAAATGCACTTCATCTCCTTTTTTCATACGGAGGACCCGAATACAATGTTTCGATTCTTCTTCATTTAAAAAAAGTTGGTCAACAGAAAGATCCGGCTGGTAAAAAACGTGCATGAGACAAAACTACACAAATCACTTCATATTTGGGAGTGAAGGAATTATACCTTGATGTCTTTCCATTTGCCTTTGTTGAAATAATACAGAGCAATTAAGGCAATAGCTGTTTCTGCTACGGGAATCGCAATAAAAGCACCCGTGGAACGCAGATCCAATCCTTTGGCAAGAGCATATGCCAATGGGATTTGAAACAACCAGAACCCGACAAAATTAATAATAGTAGGAGTACGGGTGTCTCCGGCTCCGTTAAGGGCCTGAGTCATTACCATGCCCACACCATAAAAAACATAACCCATTCCAATGATCATGAGTGCTTCAGCTCCATAGTCAATGATAGCTTCATCTTGTGTAAACAAGCCAATAATAGGACGGGAGAAGAAGGTAAATAATACCATTACACCACTCATAAAAATAGCATTGTACTTTGCTGTTAACCATACACTTTTCACAGCGCGTTCTGTTTGTTTGGCACCGAGGTTTTGTCCTACAAGTGTAGCTGCAGCATTGCTGAGTCCCCATGCCGGAAGAATAAAAAATACCACATTACGAATAGCAATCTGATATCCTGCCGAGGCGGTGGTGCCTCCTGTTTCAGCCACTAATCGGGCTAATACAATCCAACTTCCACTGGCAATGATAAACTGTAGTGTTGCAGGCCATCCGATGGTAACAATAGATTTAATGATAGGGAAGTCGAAAGAAAAATGTTGTTTGGTAAACTTGAGTATGCCATTACCCTTTACTAAATGGTATGCCTGATACAATACTCCTGAACTTCGTCCGATAACGGTGGCAATAGCAGCTCCCTTCAAACCCCAGAAATGGATGAAAATCGGGCAAAGAATAATATTGATAAGACTGGCAATCCACAAACTTTTCATGGCCATTGCAGCATCTCCTGCTCCCCTGAAAATTCCATTCATCAAAAACAATAAGATGATAGCCATACTTCCTCCCAACATAATTTTGGTAAAGATGCTTCCGTCTCTCACCACATCATCGCTTGCTCCCATTAACCTGAGTACATCACTCGCATACACCATTCCAATTACACTTAAGATAAGGGTAACAATAAATGCAATGATTAATGATTGTGCTCCGGCATGAGCGGCAGCATCAGGGTTTTTCTCACCAATGCGCCTTGCCACTACAGCTGTTGCGGCAGTACTCAAACCAATAGCAATTGAATAAATAATGGTAATAACAGATTCGGTAAGCCCAACTGTTGCAATGGCATTCTCGCCAAGTTTGCTCACAAAAAACATGTCAACAACCGCAAATACACTTTCCAGACTTAATTCCAGGATCATTGGAATAGCCAGTAAAAATACAGCTTTGCGAATACTCCCTTGTGTATAATCAAGTTCTTCTCCGCTGAGTGATTGTTTAATAACGCTGAATAAAGTAGTTCGTTTGGTGATGGTGTTTGCAGGTTGAGTCATTATAATAGAGTGGCGTTAAGCTGTAGCTTTTGCCTTTAATCGTTTGTGATAAAAAATGTAAGAGAGCATTCCCGGAACAATAAAGACCAGCATAGGCAGGCACATTAAAAAGGGAGTGCCCATCAGATAGATAGAAACAGTGGCGAGGATAAGGTCATAGAAAAGCCCGGCATAAGCCCACTCTGTTACACGAGGATATCCGGGGATGAGTATCCCAATAACGCCCAATACTTTTACGACACCAAGAAAAACAACAATGTATTCGGGGTATTTCAATTGCTTGCAAATTAAGTCCACCGATTCAGGTGTAGCCATTATATGTTGAATACCGGAAAACAGCATCATAAGACCGAAAAGTCCGGTAAAGATCCAATAGTAAATATTTAGTTTTTTCATGTTAGTAGTTTTAATAATGGTTGATTGAAATAGCTTAGGGTTTAAACCCTAAGCTATAGTGTGTTCGGTTGTTCGAAAATTATTTTTCCAGATTAGTTTTGATCGCATTCAATCCATCCTGCATCGGAGTACCCATCATTTTTTCCATGTTCATACAAAGGTGCATGATGTTCATCGGATAGGGTGATGAACCTGTAAAGGTGTTTTTAACCAGAGTATGTGTACTGTCAATGGCTTCAAAGGTTACATCATTGGTTGCTTTGGCTTCAAATGGTTTGATGAAGTTCAGTTCAAAATCAATCTTGCTTCCAGGTTCCAACGCAACAATTGTTTGATTACCTTTTCCGGTAACTTCACTGTCCCAGTGCCATGCCGAACCAACTTCTCCGTCTGTTCCGGTTATT
>JAZKGH010000218.1:10937-11337 GCA_040386055.1 Bacteroidota bacterium | reverse complement strand
TTGCAATGCCGATTGCCATTTTTATATATGTATTTATTCAGGCAATTGTATTGGCTAAAAAGTACAACAATGCTTTTCTGGATGTTGAAAACCTATCGAGTGAATTGCAACTGATGAATAAAAATCAGGAAGCTGTTATACTTAATCGAACAGCAGAGTTAGAAGGGTATAATAAAATTAAGGATAAAATATTTTCTATTATATCACATGACTTAAGGGCCCCAATCGCAACGCTTGGTAGCGTGTTGTCTCTTGCTGAAGATGCAGATGATAAAACGGTAGTTGAATTGCGCAGTTACTTTAAAGGCATTAAAAGAAACGTAGACAACCTTAATCTTACCATTGATAACTTATTGGTGTGGTCGCAAAGTCAGATTAATGGAGTAGAGCTTAATCCTGA
>JAZKGH010000218.1:0-10927 GCA_040386055.1 Bacteroidota bacterium | reverse complement strand
AAATTGTGAACTTGACCGAAGAAATTGACAGGGTCATGTCACTATACAGTCTTGTGGCTTTACAAAAGGAAATTACGCTCATGCATACCATTACTGAGTCCTATTATGTAAAGGTTGACCCGGCTCATTTAAGCTTAATACTGCGCAATACCATCAGCAATTCGTTGAAATTTACCAATTTGGGAGGCTCTATTATTATTTCAGTATCCAAGCCGTCACCCGATAGAGTAAAGATTTGCATTACCGATAATGGAATTGGCATTCATCCAGATAAGATTAATGAACTGTTTAATCCGCAATTACATTATTCAACATACGGCACTCAAAATGAAAAGGGGACAGGGTTGGGCCTGATGTTGTGTAAAGAATATGCAGAACAGAATGGCGGATCCATCACCATTGAAAGTACGGAAGGCAAAGGAACTAAGGTATGCGTGTTTTTAATGGCTACCACTCGCTAAACGCACAAAATCTTCAGGTATATTAACGGTCTTCCGTTCTGTATAGTCAAAGCAAACCATTCCGGTTTTGGCTTCACACACAAGTTCTCCGGTTTGCGTTTTAAAGAAACGGTAATAGAGTTCAAAACTTTTTGCACCAAACCCGGCTGCAGTTAGCTCAATGGTCAGTTGGTCGCCATAAAAACATTCTTTTTTAAATACAATGGCAGCATCTCCCATAATAATACTTGCTCCGCCAACGTTCATTTCACTATATCCGAAGCTGGCAAAGTACTGCATACGTGCTTCATGCATATAGCTCAGGTATACCTCATTACTCATATGATTTCCATAATTTAAATCGGTTACCCGAACAATGAGGTGCATTTTAAAAGTAAGGTTCTCAGGGAGGTCGAGTTTAATTCTGGCCATAAAAAAGATGTAAGGAGTGCACTGCAAGCATACAAAGTTTTGATGGAAATCGATCTTTCAACCGCTTATCAGTATTATGAGGCTATTCATATAATTTGATAAATTGTTGATTTTGATGCATCTAAACTTTAGTTACTTTGGTCTAGTTATTGTTACACACAAATTAAACTAATAAATAAGGAGGCTTAATTATGATAGACTTAGCAATTGGAGTGGGGGGGATTATTGTTGTGTTCAGCATCGCGTATATCACAAGTGTGAGAAGAAAACGCAGAGCCGAGGCGGAGTCGGACAATGAATAATTCAGTATTGCCAACAATATTTTAGGGTGCGGTTTATTCAAACGGCCTATATCTATTGTCTGGTAACACTTTGTAAATAAGTCAATCACATCTCCATTATTTCTATTCCCGGAGGGTGAATGAAGAATACTTGCATAGGTGCATCGTTTACAATGGTAAATTGTTATCATCTATGTTTTGCATGTTTCAGTTTTTCTTTTAGGTTTGAAAACAGATGAATTTTGTTGAAGCAGTATTTTGGCTTTGTCTGTTGGTCATCTTTTACACGTTTGTGGGGTACGCACTTGTCGTTTGGATACTTGTAAAGGTTAAACAGCTGTTCGGTCAAAAAGAAGTATATAACCTGAGTTTCGAACCCGAAGTTTCGCTGGTGGTTCCCTGCTTTAATGAAGCAGCGGTGCTGGAGCGTAAGCTGCGCAATTGCTTCGAGCTGGACTATCCCCGTGAAAAATTGCACATTATTTTTATTACAGATGGTTCCGATGACGGATCCAATACTATTTTAAACGGAACACCGGGTATTACTGTATTGCATGAAAATATGCGATCGGGAAAGTCTGTTGCTGAAAACCGTGCAATGAAGTTTGTGAAAACACCATTTGTGATTTTTTCAGATGCGAATACAAGGTTAAATAAAGAGGCCATTCGGGAAATCGTGAAGCATTACAGTGATGAACGAATAGGTGCAGTAGCCGGTGAGAAAAGGATTGTAAGCAAAGAATTGGATTCTGCCCCTGCTGCCGGAGAAGGCTTTTACTGGAAGTATGAATCGCATCTTAAAAAATTAGATTCTCAATTGCATTCTGTGGTAGGAGGAGCAGGGGAATTAATATCGTTTCGTTCCGAACTGTTTTCACCACTCGAAGATGATACCATTCTCGATGATTTTGTACAATCGATGCGTATCACTTTGAGAGGATTTCGGGTTGTATATGAACCCAAAGCATTTGCCGAAGAAACGGCATCAGCCACGGTAAAGGAAGAACTAAAGCGAAAGGTACGCATTAGTGCGGGTGCATGGCAGGCCATGGCGAGACTTGGTCAGGCCTTTAATCCTTTTCACAATCTAGCAATTGCATTTTCATTTATATCGCATAAAGTATTCAGGTGGACATTCGCTCCACTTGCATTAATTATACTTATTCCGGCTAATTATTATTTGTTTGTAACACAGCATGGAGTTTATACAGCTATCTTCATTGCACAGGTTATCTTTTATCTGTTTACCATAGCAGGTTGGTACTTCGAAAATAAAAAGGTACACGTCAAGCTGGTCTTTATTCCCTACTATTTTTTTATGACCAACTGGTGCATGTATCTTGGCTTCTTCAAGTATATTACAGGTACTCAGTCTTCCAAATGGGAACGAGTAGAGCGCGGAGTTTAATAAGTGTTATTTCGTTTTTTTACATTAAGTCTTAAGCGTGGAAGCTTCTTGGGTAAAACGTTGACCTGCACTTATGACGAAATATCTCAAATAGATCACATTAATTTACGATTAAAAAAAGTACGTAAAAATGCTCTGGTAACGGTAAACCATGATGGGTTTGTCATTCTGCTATATGAGTTAAACTAGCTGAATATGTAATAAATAGAATAGTAAGGGCAATGTGAAGGCGGATAATTAAGTAGTGTTTAATTTTTTCTTATTTACAAAGGGATACAGCATTTTTAGATTATTTCAGTATATTAGTCTGAATTGAAATTTAGTGTTTTGAATGCACCGGTAAAAATTAAGAAGGAATAATGGCCAAACGGGGATTAGTTTATATAATTCAACCTCTGATAGGATTTATGCTTTTAGGAGTACAGGGTAGTGTTTGGGCTCAACAAAAACCATTAGAGCAGGATGAAGTGGTACACCGGAATAGTCATGAAGAAACCATAACGAGTGCACTACTTCCGTATATATCCGAAAAGGATTTTATTGTTCATGTTACCTACAAAATGGATAGCATACAGGAATTTGTTCTTCGCTCCGATACGTTTACAGATCACTATTATAAAAATCTTCCAGGTATTCTGGACATTTCACGGTTTTTTCCTCAACAAAAAGATAGTCCTGCATATTCAGGGAATAAAGTTTCACGTATTCGATTGAGGAAGTCTAAAATTGTTGAGGTACTATTATCCGATGCTTATGGTGGAAGTGATGTTTCGTTCATTGCAAATCTCATTAAAATAGCTGTCCCATTCAATGAAAAAAAGGGAGACAGTATCATCATTTCTACGGTTAGGTTTCCCAAATGGCAGGATCTGAGCCAGGAATTGCAAAAGAAGGATAGTATAGATAATTGGTATAAGGACATAAAGGTACCACCAATGGCTGCCGGACCAACTTATAACAATACTGTAAACACTACCGAACCCCGGAAAAATTCTGACCCGTCCGATAATAAGCCGGCAGTATCCGGGAAGGATGGGAATGACAATATATTTCAACTGGCTTTAATTGCTTCTTTATTATTGATCATTGGATTGTTGGCGTATCTGGCAATAAAAATGAGTGGTAAAAAGAAGGGGAAGGTTGATAAAAAGAATAAACAAGAACCAACTAAACCCGAGCCGGGATTACCCCCTGTTCAAACGCATACTGAAGCTGAAAAGCAACAAATGATCGCGTTATTTATTAAAAGCCCTAAAGCTATTTCCAGTATCATAGAAAGTGAGGTATTGGCCAACGGACAAGAAGCTCTTACTAAATATGTCAAGGCTATTGCTGCAGTGAATCCCGATTTGTATCATTTGTTGGGCCCGCACATGAACAGCGTCACATTTGCAAATTTAGTAAGCGCTATTCAGGAACAAACCAACAGTGGAGATCATGCGACTGAAGAGATCAGCCAGGTAGTAAATAGGTTAAAAACTTTTGGAGAGCTGGATAATCAGGGAATATTTTCTTTCCTGAGTAGAATTAATGATAAACAATTAATGTTTTTGTTGCGCGATGAGCATGCGGAAACTATTGCTATCACTATCGCACAATTGAATGCCGAGAGGGCTCAAAAAGTGTTGGCGCATTTTGATGAAACACTCAAATCTGAGATCTTAATTCTGATGGGGCAAATCAATACTCAGCCATCTTCAGCATTTAGGGATGTTGCTCTTCGGTTAAGTAATAAACTGCCTGAATTTGAAGGGATGAAGGATATATCGATTGATGGTATTGCCGGGGTGATGAATATTTTGGATACCCTTACTGATGATGCGCAAATTCAGATGTTGGCAAAAATTGAAGAGCGTGCTCCACAATTGGCAACAGAAATTAAGAAGCTCTTCATAGGGTTTAATAATATTATTCAATTGGATGATATATATATAGAAAGGGCTGTAAGGGATATTGATACAACAGAAATTATTCAAGCACTATCAGGATACAACAAATTTGTTCAGGATAAAGTAATCAATACACGTCCTACACGCGAACAACTTATTATCAAATCACAATTGGAAGAAAATAACAACCCGCTTGAAGCTGGGATACTTGTTCGCAGAAAAATCATTTTATCCATCAGAAATCAGTTAAAGGCAGTATGAAAAACAGCAATAGGTGGAGCATCTTAGCTTTTTGTATGTGTTTGATAATTGGATATTCTGTAAATGCCCAGGATGAATATGCAAAGCGTAAGTTAGTACTTAAAGAACGCAAGCAAAATATGGATAGGTTATTCGGTTATATCGAAAAATTAAACCTTAGTGTTGAGCCCGGAATCAGGAGAGTGAGTATTGTTAGCATTTCCTATTCCAAAAATGATATGTCGGCACAAACTGCAGAACTAATGAAGGCAGAAGTCGAAAATGCATTGCAAAAAAATGGATTTACAGTAGTAAAAATTGCTGAATTTCAGGGAGCCTCTCAAACCCATGTACGGGCTAATGATTCTATGGTTATAATCAGTCATATAAAGCCAATTAATCAAATAAAATCAAGTAACGACAGTTTACTTTCGTTAGCAAAAAAATATGGAGTGCAGGGATTTATTGATTGTAATTTGGCTTATGATGAGGCAAAAGGATATATGTTAAGTATTCAGCTTATCAATAGTACTACGCATGAGTTAACAGCGTCAGCATTATTGATGTCAAAACCCCGGGCGAGTCAGTGGGCAGGCACTGAGAGTATTATTTGCGTAGGGTTTGGTTCTTTTCCGAAAGCAGAAATAAAAACATATAATAATGCAGGGGTTATCATTTATCCCGCGGTAAGTAATTACTTCAGTGCAAATTTGGCGTGGAGGCAGTCATTTAACGTAAAACAATCAGGCTATTTCGGGTTTAATGTAGGTGTAAATATTGTTCAAACTTCTTATGATGACCTATTTTATACAAATTTTTTAGCACAAGGGGGAGCCCGTTATTATCTGGCTTTCTTCGAACGGAATAAAAGCAAGTCGTCCTATTACCTTGAGTGGTTTCAGGGATTAGGAATTTACAATGCGCGAGACTATAATTTATTTGTTGAACAGGGACTCAATATAAATGTGACACAAAATTTGGGATTGAGTGCCATGTTTAATTATTTGTTTGGTAATATGAACCTAAGTGGAGCTCACGTGAGTTCAGGAAACACAGGATTTACAATCAATGCATTGTATAAATTTTAGATGATGAAAAGGCTAATATTAATGGGCATAATCATTTCGGGTATGGGATGTTCTCACCGTTTACAAACTACGGAAGAAATGCCCCCAACGGAAAAAGTAAGTCTACCGGTGGCAGAAAAAGAAAGATCATTGAACCTTAAAGGGGTTCAATATGGCGCAACACTGGATTATTCACCGCAAGAAGATGAAGATTATGTCGTAGAGTTATATTACAATAAGAACATTACTATAAATGGAGTGAATACCGAAGGGCTGACACATTCATTTAAGAAAAGCAATGAGGCCATCAAGCTATATAACAGGTCGCAGTATTATGTGTATCAAAAGAATTACGACTCGGCAATCTACTTTGTAAATCAATCTTTAGAGCAGATTGAAACTTCGGAGGCACTTGCTTTAAAGGGGAGTATTTTGTTTTTGAAAGGGCTCACACATGATGCAAAACAGTATTGGGAGAAGGCCATTAAAATGGATTCGACCATCATATTCCCGTCTATTCATTAATCAGGATCATGAAATTTAAATTTTGGACATTGGTAGGGGTAGTTGTGAGTTTAACCTTTGTTTTATTGGGTATACTCGATACTTCCGGAAGAATTAAACTCAGTAATTATCTTCCGGATTTTCTTCATAGCCATTTTCTGCACCCCGCGGGTATCTTTATTGTGTTTGGGGGAGTACTGAGTGCAATGTTTATCATGTACCCTTCCAGTACCGTTATGGAAGCTATTTTATCAGTAAGGTTTATTTTTAGTCATTCCGACTCAAAATCGGGTACCATGTATGAAGAAGCAGATAAAATAGTAGGATGGGCAGAAGAAATTAAAAAAAATAAAAATCATTTTTTTGCAGATATACAAAAGCGCAAACCGGATGCTTTTACATCTATGCTTTTTGAATTGTATAACACAAATTATACAAGTGATGAAATCAGAAAAATGGGTGAAACCAATATTGAAAAGGAGTTTAACCAAAAAAATTCGATGGCTGAAGTCATTCAATCGGCAGCAGTTTCAGCTCCTGCGTTAGGTATGGTGGGAACAGTATTGGGTATGGTGGTCATGTTATCAAATATGAGTGACCCTGCTAATATTGGTCCGGGGATTTCAACGGGACTAATGGGAACATTATATGGAGTGATGTCGGCTAATTTACTTTTTAATCCGTTGTCGAAAAAAATCAAGTACAATGCTTACAATGTTCAAATGAAAGAATTCCTTGTTTTGGAAGCAATTATTCTGATCAAAGAGAATAAATCATCAATGATTATTCAGGATAAATTGTATTCATTAATAGGAAGATCCATTAGCAATGAAAAGCAATAGAGATCTAGTATGAAAAAACGTCTTCCTGAGCATCAGAATGAAGAAATATGGTTAATCACATATGCTGATTTAATCACGTTATTACTATGTTTCTTTATTATTTTGTATACATCTGCTTCCATGAACAAAGGTCAATGGGAACGCATCAAGGCTTCCTATAAATCATCCATAGCAAGAAGTAATTTTACTACTACAATTGAGCAGGTAAAAAGTAAAATTGATTCGAGTCTGATAGATGAATTGCGGGCGAAAAACGTTTACACTAATCTCGATGAAAATGGTATTACACTGGGTTTTGTAAATTCCAGTTTATACAATAGCGGAGAATCAGAGTTGAATGCAGATGGTAAGTTGAAAATAGACAGAATTGTTAGGGTGATTCACACATTTAACCAGTCGGCTTTTTTTATTGATGTTGAAGGATATACCGATGATAATCCAATTTCGAATGAGCGGTTTACTTCAAACTGGGAACTTTCGGTACTTCGAGCAACAAATGTGGTGAGGTATTTTATTCAAAAGAATATCGCACCCTCCAGACTTAAGGCTTCGGGATATGCTGATACAAATCCATTGGTTCCCAACAGAGATGCTTTAGGAAAGCCCATACCAAGCAATCAGGCAAAAAACAGGAGAGTATTAATACGTATTCATTATTGATGATTACGCGAAGGTTTCATTATTTAGGTCTGTATTTACTCAACTTTAATATTTTATCGAAGTTAGTTTCCTCCATTAACTCTTTTAGCGTAACGTCAGGGTTTTGACGCATGTAATTTCTCACAATCTGTAATCCGGCCCATGTGCCAATCATCGGAGCTGATTCAGGCGGAACCCCATCGGCAGAGGTAAACGGTCCATCATTAAAGTATCTCATGAACTGTGACGGTTCATTTTGATATAATAGCTTTTTCTCAATAAAATGTGTCCACATTTGCGGCTCGTTTTCAGTACTCCATTTGAGCTGAGCTTCCGTATAACCCATCAGAATACTATCGTGAACTTCGGGTAACAACGCTTTGGTGAAGTAGCGTACTTTACCCTCTACAATCATGGTAGCTAAAAAACGTCTGTCTTTGGAGCTTTGGTTTTCATATTTGTTGATGGCCAGTGCTTTAATGGCATTGGAGGCAATGTATTCACGTTGTAGTTTGCGAATCATAAATTCAGGAAACTCATATGCGCGGTAATAATCAGCATACCTTTTATTCATGTACATATCCAAACCGATACAAATACTGCTATCGTAAGTGATATTGGCATATCCAAACTCTGAAATAAAAGTGATAAAAGAAGGAGTATGTTCTTTGGGGAACTCCTGTTTATATACAGACATGGCATGACTCAGTTCTTTTTCAATATCCGACATATCACGGTACATTGAATCAACGGTATGTTCAAGTTCTACCAATGGTTTGTATGCAAGCAATAGTTTCATCGGTTTTACAAAAAGCGTATCGGCAACGTCTTCCGGCATGCTTAATACATCATGTGCATATGACCGGTAGAATGCCCCGTATTGCTTATATAATTGTATCACGCCAACCTCCACCTGTTGCGGATCAATGGCAAACAATTCACGGTCGAATCGCTTCAGTTTAACTTCTACTTTTTGGTCGGTTTGGATCTCCTTTTGTGTCTTGTTTTGGCAACCATTACAACTTATTAAAATGGTGAATGTGCACAATAAGAGTATATAGATTAAACTTGTAGCAGTATTTTTGACTATCATCATAAAAGCAAAAGTAATCATGAAGAAGATAATTTTGGCAACCCTTGCGATAAGTTTCGTAATATCGGCAACAGCTCAAATCAAAATCGGCATACGCGTGGCCCCTCAAATTACCTGGAGTACCAGCGATAACAAGAATACAGAAACCAATGGCACACGTATAAACGCGGCATATGGCTTGATGCTCGATTACTTTTTTACCGAAAATTATGCATTAGGAACGGAGATTGGCATTCAATCATTCGGTACCAATCTGAATTTGAGCAAAACGCGTTATACTTCTATAACTTATAATTACGGTGCATCCTCTGTTTCAAATCTTGAAGACCTGAAATATGATTATCAATTACGTTATGTTGCTGTACCCATTATTTTAAAAATGCGCACCAATGAAATCGGTTACCTTCGTTATTATGCAGAATTTGGCTATTCATCGGGGTTTTTGATTCGCTCGAAAGCAGATGTGAGCATGGACAAGTTGCAATTAACTAATGTAAATATCAACGATCCTGATGCTGAAGATCAGTTTAATATTGAAACACAAAAATATAGTGACAAGGTTAGTTCTTATAGAGGCGCGCTAATAATTGGTGCGGGTATTCAGTACAATATGTTCGGAAATAGTATGCTGGTTGCGGGATTGCGTTATGATAACGGCTTCACCAGTTTTACCAAAGATGAACGTTGGAGTACTGCATTAAGCAATATTGCATTGAATATCGGGGTGTTGTTTTAATCAGAAAATAGTTTGGCATCTTTAAATATAGCATTGGCTCAATTGGATTACCACACCGGTAATTTCGAATACAACACAGCTAAGATTATTGAGCATATTCAGGCTGCAAAGGCAGATGGGATGGATTTAATCGTATTTTCTGAATTGTGTGTATGTGGTTACCCACCACGTGATTTTTTGGAATTTCATGATTTCATTCAGCGCTCTGAGGAAAGTATACAACAAATTGCAGCTGCATGCATAGGTATCGCAGCTATTGTGGGTTCACCTACGGTTAATCCTGTAATAGAAGGAAAGGACTTGTACAATTCGGCATATTTGCTTGAAGCAGGACAAGTGAAAGCCGTTCGCCATAAAACATTGCTTCCTAACTACGATATCTTTGATGAGTATCGGTATTTTGAGCCCAACAGAATATTTGAATTGGTTTCTTTTAAAGGGTTTAAGATTGCGCTAACGGTTTGTGAAGACTTATGGAATATCAATGATAATCCAATGTATATCATCAATCCGATGGATGAACTAAGTAGGCTGAAGCCGGATCTGATGATTAATATTGCTGCCTCACCTTTCTCCAAAACGCAATTGGAAACGCGCAGACAGGTAATGATTGACAATGCTCAGAAATATCAGATTCCATTGTTTTATACGAATAATATCGGAGCACAAACGCAACTCATTTTTGACGGTGGTTCTATGGTTGTGGATGGAGATGGAAAAGTAATAGACACATTAGGGTATTTTAAAGAATCCAGAAAAAATTATACATTAACGATTGACGGTGCTTTTTGTGCCATTACTACATTACAATCGAATCAACCGGAAGTTCCTGAAACGATGCAACGCATTCAGGATGCATTGGTGCTGGGTATTCGGGAGTATTTCACCAAACAAGGATTTAAGCAGGCTATCCTCGGATTATCGGGAGGGATTGATTCAGCATTGGTGCTCGCATTAGCTGTTTACGCATTGGGAAGTGAAAATGTAAGAGCGGTGTTATTACCTTCACGGTATTCTTCCGATCATTCTGTTTCGGATGCTATTAAACTTGCTGAAAATCTCAATGTGAAATATGATATCATATCTATTGAAAAGACATTTTCAGCATTGGAAGAAACGTTATCTGTGCAGTTTGAAGGACTACCCTTTAACATAGCAGAAGAAAACATGCAATCGCGCAGCCGTGGAGTGATATTGATGGCGATGAGCAATAAATTCGGTTATATTTTACTCAATACTTCTAACAAAAGTGAAATGGCGGTGGGTTATGGAACTTTATACGGAGATATGTGTGGCGGACTTTCTGTTATTGGAGATTTATACAAAACGGAAGTATTTGATTTATGTCGTTACATC
>JAZKGH010000217.1:0-2646 GCA_040386055.1 Bacteroidota bacterium | reverse complement strand
ATCTGCGTTGTCTTTGAGCATGACATTAATCGGGATCAAATACAATTGGTGTGCATCATCATTACCCGTTACAAATACCGGGAACGGCTGATACTTGGCCGATGAAGCCAGTTTCTCATAAATATTTCTACCACTCTCTACTGAAATATGTCGCTCAGTTGAATAACCGCCCATAAATACAGCCACACGCTTTTTAGTAGACTTCTTCGATTTAGTATTGGTAATAGCCACATCCAATTGTTGCAACAAACCGCGATATTCATGATGTACAGGCAATGTATGCACACGTTCACTTAAAGAAGTACGCAGGATGTATGTTAAAAATTGTGACGGGTTCAATCCTATTTCAGCTGCCTGATGGAAAAAGAAAGATGAAGGCATCATACCCGATGTAGTATTCGGATCATTTAAAAACAATTCACCTTTGGCATTGATAAATCCATCAATACGCGCATATACATTAAAATGAAAAAAGCTGAATAATTCTACACAGGCTTTGCGGATACGTTGCACATCTGTCTCCGGCAAATCAATCGGTGTAATTTTGCGCGACAAACCCGGCAGGTATTTGGAACGGTAATCGTATACTTCTTTTCCTTTAACAATTTCTGTTGGAGGTAATGCAATCGGATTTCTGTTTTCATCCTGCAGTACGATACACGAAAACTCGCGGCCTTCAATAAAGGATTCAATCAGGCATTCTGTTTCGCTGTATACACCTTCTAATACAATTTGTTTATTGGTTTTAAGATATCTGTCAAGCAACGCAATCAATACATCCGGATGATACACCACTTTACCATTAGCAATTAAAGGAAGACCTATTCCCTCTTTAATATCACTTAATTTTTGGATGAATGAAACTCTATCGGCTCCTTTTTTGCTGTTCCACTCCTGTTGTGTGAGGGTTTGCATGAAAAAACTCTTTTGAATAGCTTTCTCAAATTCAGTTACATTATTTTCACTGATCACGCTCACTCCCACCGATGAACCTTGATTGGCCGGCTTCACCACGAATGGCAATCCAACTTTGGTTTGCAGTTCCTTAAATATTTTCTTCGCATCACCTTTCAACCATTCGCTTTTTTGCAATGAACTCCATTTCGGACTGTTGAATCCTGCATGTTGCATCATTGATTTTTGTACTTTCTTGTGCATACCAATAGCAGATGGTAAAATACCCGAACCGGTGTACGGAATATTGTTCCACTCCAGCAACCCCTGAATGGTTCCATCTTCGCCAAAACTTCCATGAAGAGCCAGGAAAGCCATGTCCATGTATTGTTTAAGCTCCTCCGCTTTCAGAATTTTGCCCAATGAAGCCGCCATTTTGCGACCGTTATCCTTGTATGCTTCTTCAATGCTTTCCGCATAAATCTGAATGGTATTTTTCGAATCCTTGAGATATTGAACAGGCGGGTAAAAATCACGGATACTTCCTTTGTAGATGTATTTCCAATCGAGCAAAATGAAATTATTAAAACTATCCACAAAAATGGGAATCGCTTCAAACAATGATTTATCCAGATTATCATAAACCGTTCTGCCTCCGGCAAAACTTACCTCCCGTTCGCGTGAACTACCTCCGAAAAAAATACCAACTTTTATCATGTTTTTCCTTTTAGATTACACCAAGCCCGCGGCATTGCATGTAACAAGACAAATATATATTGTTTTAGTTGAGATTACCCTTTGTGGAAATGTGTGCAAATCATGGCATGATGTATGTTTTATTATCAAAGTTTTTATATTTGACATCTATACACCCAATAAATACATTTCTACATACATGAAAAAAATACTAGCTGCACTTTGTTTGGTTGCGAGTTTAACCACCATTGCACAAAATAACCAAACCATGCCTGAAATTATGTTGAAAGACGTAAACGGCAAGGCTAAAAATGTACATGATTATTCTAAATCGGGAAAAATTACCATTATTTCCTTTTGGGCAACATGGTGTACTCCTTGTAAAAAAGAACTTTCCAACTTAAATGACCTGTATGAAGATTGGAAAACTAAATATAACCTGGAACTTGTAGCTATTTCGACCGACAACTCCAGAAATGTTCCTAAAGTAAAACCCTTTGTGGATGGACAAGGTTGGGACTTTGATTGTTTATTGGATGTGAATGAAGATCTTAAACGCGCACTGAATGCACCCTTGATTCCATACACTGTATTATTGGATCAAAACGGACATATTGTATACACCCATACCGGATATATTGAAGGTGACGAATTTACCCTGGAAGACAAAATCAAAACATTGGTAGCAAAAAAATAAGCTTTCCAGATACTAACAAAAAAGCGGTCAAATTATTTGATCGCTTTTTTTATGTCCATTTGTATAGTTATTGGTTATTGGGTTATTAGTTATTGTAAAGGCTAAGGGCTAAGGGCCAACAGCTAATTGCCCACTGCCTACTTTCCTCTTTGCCCACTTCCTCATCATGTACAAAAAACTCACTTCTTAAGCTTACTCGGATTCTCCGTCACAAAAGCTTTCCAGCTGTTATAACTTTTCCCACCCGGTAATGCTGCTTTACCGCCTTGCAAAAAATGACAATAGGCAGCAGCCAATCCATCTGTGGCGTCCAAAAATTCAGGAGTTTCTTTAAAGTTGAGCAAACGTTGAATCATAGC
>JAZKGH010000216.1:0-4240 GCA_040386055.1 Bacteroidota bacterium | reverse complement strand
ACAAAGGTGATAATTAACAGGTGGGCCACGCGCGGGCCTGAGCTCGATTCTCGATGCTTGATCCGGGATGCCGGATACGAGCAGTCATTAGGATCCGTTGGTTGAGCGGTCCCGATAGCTATCGGGAGAAACCAACTGAAGATATAAAAATCTACCCTCTAACTTCAATCCTCTAACCTCCTCCCTCACAATTCTCAAATCGTAAATCTCAATTCACAAATCCGTTTACCTTTGTGGAATGTCACTCGAGTTACACCTTACCAAAGATCAATCGCATACCCTCTATGTTCCGGAATTGGATGAAACCTACCATTCTCGCAACGGAGCGGTGGAAGAAGCGATATATGTGTATATCGGGAGAGGGTTTCTGGATTCGGTTAATAGTTCATGGTTCATAGATCATAGTGGAAAGGCAAATGGGATTTCCATTCTCGAAATTGGGTTTGGGACAGGCTTGAATGCATGGTTAACCGTAATGGAATGTGGGCAATTAGCTATTCGCTGCAAGTATCACTCACTGGAAACGGTTCCGCTTGACCTTGAATTAATCCGTCAACTGAATTATACTGCAGACTCTCAGGAAGCAAAGAAACAGCTATATCTGAACTTACATCAGGCTGAATGGAATAAGGATGCAACAATTACTTCTCATTTTACACTGCGTAAAATAAACACTTCGCTTCAGGATTTTGTCCCACCCCAAACATATGATGTAATATACTTTGATGCCTTCGCTCCCGAAAAACAACCGGAGCTTTGGACCAAAGAGTTGTTTCAAAAACTATATGATTGTTTGAATGAAAATGGAGTAATAGTAACCTACTCCAGCAAAGGCGATATAAAGCGCATGTGGCGAGAAATTGGATTTGAAGTAGAACGATTACCCGGACCACCAATGAAGAGACACATGTTACGGGGGAGGAAATTGCGGAGTGTGGAGTGATCAAAAATGCGGAATAAGAAAAATAAAAAGGATTCAATCATAGAATAATCCAATAACCATTAACCCAATAACTAACAACCTAACTCACAACCCGCAACTTTTCACTATGAACAACAAACAGGAAACTGAAAACCATAAACCGAAAACAGTAAACACGCTTATTGTTGGGCAGGGATTGGCGGGGAGCTTGGTGGCTTGGGAGTTGATGCGTAAGGGAGAATCGGTGGCTGTGGTGGATGAGGGTTTGCCTGTTACTTCGAGCAAGATTGCCGCAGGGATGTTTAATCCGATTAATACTAAACGCTTCACGGTTTCAAACAATGCGGAAGCCAATATCAATGCTGCGCTGGAGATCTATGGTTCGATGGAAAAAGAGCTTGGCATTGAATTGATTCACCGGCAAAATATTTATAATGTATTTGGCAATGTCAAAGAAGGAAATGATCTCACTTTAAAATCCGACCACCCTTTTTTTCAACAATACACCAATAACAATCCTATTCGTGAAGCCCATATTATTCAACCTTTCGGAGCCTTTGAGGTTGGACTAAGCGGTTGGATCGATTTGAAAAAAATGTTATCGTCTTTACGTAACCATATTAATTCGATACATACATTAGTAGAAGAAATATTTGATTACGCGCAACTCTCTTATGAAGATGGAGCCTGGCATTACAAAGATATCAAAGCTGACGCTGTTGTGTTTTGCGAAGGTTACAAAGCCAATCACAATTCGTTTTTTACTGAGTTGAATATCATTCCCTGCAAAGGTGATGTGCTGGAATTTGAAGCTCCCGGCTTAGACTTAACGCGAGTGGTCAAAAAAGGAATTTATATCGTTTCATTGGGTGAAGGAAAATTTAAATGCGGTAGTTTATACAAATGGGAGAATGACGATACAACGTTGCAACAAGCCGATTACGATGAACTCAAACAAAAAATTGAATCGTTGATTGATGTACCTTTCACCATTACCAAACGTGAAACTGCCATAAGACCAACCACCAAAACGCGTGGCACTCTTTTCCTGAAACATGCAACATTACCCAATATGTTTGTGGTAAATGGACTGGGAACTAAAGGAGTAATCAATGGGGTGAAAGTGGTTCGTCAATTAATTGAGACACTCCACTCATAATGTGTAAACCTTTGCATTTCTTTCTCCTGATATTCTAAGAATATTTGTTCGAAACATTCAGACCATGCTCAATTGGCAAATCGAACAAATCCGACTTAACCTTAAGTATACGTGGAAACTTTCACGCAATGCCACTGATTTTAAGTTGAACAATATTATCACCGTGGGTGATGGAACCCATGCAGGAAAAGGTGAAGTTGCGCCCAATATTCGGTACAACGAAACACCCGAATTAATGCTGAGTGAATTTGAACGCTTCGCCAAAGTTGCTCCTGAAACCCTCATTCACATTGAAGAACTAACTGTTTTACTCGATAGCTTAAAACTTCCCAATGCACTCCGGTTTGGGATCGAAAGTGCTTATATCCATTTCCGTTGCGCACAAAGTAGTGAATCAGTTTGTGATTACCTGGGTGTGCAACAACCTGCAATTATTGATACTTCTTTCTCATTACCCATTATGCCTGCCGATGAGATTGCTGCTTTTTATAAACAACATCAACTCGACCGTTTCACACGACTTAAACTCAAAGTGAATGCAGAGTATGCACATGACTTATTGCAAGCCTTAAGTAAAGTATCCCGTCAACCCTTAATTATTGATGCCAACGAAGGCTGGAAAAATCCCGATGAACTCCTCTCCTTCTTGCACGAATTGACACCCTATAATATTGATATTATCGAACAACCTATGCCTGCAGGAATGGATGATGAATATGCTTACGTTAAAAGAACATCTCCGTTTTTATTGATAGCTGATGAAAGCGTATGTGATCATGCCGACTTTGATGAACTCAAACACCAATTTCACGGCATCAATATGAAGCTGATGAAAGCAGGTGGCTATATCAATGGTTTACGCTTATTGAATGAAGCCGTAAAAAATAATATGCATACGATGGTAGGCTGTATGATTGAAACATCATTGGGCATCTCATCCGCCATGAACCTATGTTCAGGAGTTGAGTTTGTGGACCTCGATGGATTCATGATTGTGAAAGATGAACCGTTTGGGTTGATTAAGGAAAACCAAGGAACGCTGGAAAGAATTTGAGATGTGAGATTGCGGATTTGAGATTTGGGAGTGCGGATCTAGAAAGTGGAGGTTGGATGATGGAGGTTAGAAAGGTAGTTGGTTTCTCCCGATAGCTATCGGGACCACTCAACCAACGGTCACTATAAACTATCATCCAGTATCTGGCATCATTATTAGCACAATACTCAATACAATCAACCCTTAATTACATAATCCCCTAATTACCTAATTACTTACTCTCCCATAGGGACAATGCTTACACCCATTTCCACAGCAGTATCCACGAAGGCGGTGATATTCCTCTGTAAACACGAAATAACCCTGCTCATTAAAGTAGTAGTGAATACCCTCAATCATCTCTTCACGTGAAGGCAGTTTATTCTCCTCCTGTTCTACACTCATGGATAATAAAAGAAGAACCCTCCCGTAATTAATCCCGCTTTAAAATCTCCGCTAAAACTTCCATTGCTGCGGTAACGGTTAATCACCGATTGCTGAACAAAATCTTTGGTATCACTTACATAAACTTCATCCGTGCGTGGGTTCACACCTAGTCCGTAAAAGTTTTGGTTCACCGCCTGGATGAAAGGAGTTGTTGAAACCGTTTGATCATCAATGCGCATGGCAAATACATTTTTACTTAGCCAATACAATTTTGTTTTAGCCTTATTTATACGCAATCTCGACACATCCATTTCCGAAAAATTTAACGAAAATGTTTGCTCAACAACATTGAGTGTGGGATTGATTCGTTGCAATGCGGGACGAATACCCAGTACCAGATTTCCATTGCTCAACACCCATATTTTATTGTTTGCATCTACCTGTATTCCCACTGAAGAATCAACCACTTTGATTGTATCGGTAACTGTATTCGTTGTAACATCAATCGCCAGAATATAATTTTTCTTGGTATTGGTTACATACACTTTCCCATTCAGCAATACCATCTCATCCATCCAACCATTCATAGCAATACTATCGGTGATGGTATTGGTGTTTAAATCAACTATGCGGATTGCATTGGCATAATACTCGGTTACATATGCTTTATGCTCACTTACGGCCAACATATATCTTGGCGACCTAAATCCTGTAATGGTAGCAATGGATTGGTAATTTT
>JAZKGH010000215.1:0-4677 GCA_040386055.1 Bacteroidota bacterium | reverse complement strand
GCAGTATCTCCATAACGACTCATAATCCGGTCGCTTAGGGAACCATGGTTGGTACCTATACGCATGGCAGTTCCATATTCCTTACAAATGGTTACTAGTGGGGTAAACTTTGTGCGAATACGATCCAGTTCCTCCGCGTAATCGACATCAGTATATTCAATCAGTTCAAATTTCTTTTTATCCACATAATTACCGGGGTTCACACGAACTTTCTCTACAATACGTGCCGCAATTTCAGCAGCATTGGGGGTAAAATGAATATCGGCTACCAACGGAACGTAAATGCCTTTTTTGTTCAGCTCTGCTTTAATGTTGGCAAGATTTTCAGCCTCCTTCATGCTGGGTGCTGTAAGGCGCACCAATTCACATCCGGCCTCAACCATACGTATGATCTGGGCAACCGATTTTTCAGTATCCATCGTATCGGTCGTGGTCATGGATTGAATGCGGATGGGATAATCGCTGCCCATGTATAGCTCACCCACCTTTACGGTTGATGTTTTTCTTCTGTTGTATTGCGTAAAGCTATTGATGTATGATGTCATTTTTTTGCTCATGGTTGGTGGTTCATAATATGGAACCCATCATTGTTTATTATATATCTCCTAACTGTGGTCTGATGACCA
This sequence comes from Bacteroidota bacterium, assembly GCA_040386055.1. GTDB lineage: Bacteria > Bacteroidota > Bacteroidia > UKL13-3 > UKL13-3 > UKL13-3. The sequence continues at coordinate 4,051 of JAZKGH010000215.1, read as the reverse complement.
GTTCTTCCACAACTGCACTATCACTTAACTCATAAACGGAATAAATCATTTTGCCAATGTCTTCCGGTTGGATGAATCTGCTTTTCGGTAAATCTGTTCCACTCCAGGAATTGGAGAGCACTGCACCGGGTATTACAGATGTTACTTTAACGTTTGTGTTGGTTAATTCTTCTCTCAATTGTTTGCTGAATCCAAGCAATGCAAATTTTGAGATGGTATACGAGGCACCGGCTTTGTATGCCTGTAAGCTGGCAATAGAGCAAATATTGAAAATATTCCGGATAATAACATTGTGCAAAGCTCTTGTCAAATAATAGGCACTATATACATTAGTTTCAATAAGGGTTTCCAATGTTCCGTCTTTTTCTTCCATAATGCTTCCCGGGAGAAATACTCCCGCATTGTTTACCAAAACATCAATAGTTGAAAATTTGGATTGAACGTTAGCAGCAAAGGTTAATACTTCCTGTTTGTTGGATGCATCTGTAGTGGTAATGTAAAACTGCTGTTGAGGATACCTTGAAGATAGGATATCCTGCATATCTTTCACCTCCGCAGCATTACGCGCATAACCGGCCACACTGAATCCCTTTGCTGCAAAATGATCGCATATTGCCCTGCCAATACCTTTGGTGCAACCGGTAACAACAATAACTTTTTGTGATGAAGACATGTTTTTTAATTAAAAGCCAAAAATACTTGTACGGATTAATATATTTACATGCATTTTCGCAAAAGGTTTTAACATCATATGAAGTTTTTTGAATTAATAGGACAATACGTCCTTTTTTTAATGAGTCTTTTTTCTCGTCCCGAGAAGTTTAGAGTGTTTGTAAAACAGACATTTGTGGAAATGGATTCGATTGGTGTCGGGTCGTTTGGTATTGTTTCTCTAATCTCCATTTTCACGGGTGCAGTATCTACCGTGCACATTGGTTATCAGCTGGTATCAGGTTTGGTTCCCGATTATATTATCGGTCGTATTGTGAGGGATTCGAATATTCTGGAGTTCTCACCAACCGTTACATGTTTGGTGCTGGCCGGAAAAGTAGGTTCCTCTATTGCCTCTGAAATTGGTACGATGAAGGTAACGGAGCAAGTGGATGCCCTGGAAATTATGGGTGTAAACTCCCGTAACTACCTTGTTCTTCCAAAGATTACAGCAGGAATAATTACCATTCCGATTTTGGTGGTATATGCCATGGGGCTTTCCCTTATTGGAGGTGCCATTTCAGGTGAAATGTCGGGTATCATTAGTCTTGAATATTTTGTAAAGGGACTGCGTTCCGACTTTATTCCCTTCTCGGTAGTCTTTGCCATGATTAAGTCGCTGACCTTTGCTTTTATCATTACCAGTGTTTCATCCTTTCATGGTTATAAAACAGAAGGTGGTGCACTAGAAGTAGGGCAATCCAGTACCAAAGCGGTAGTATTCAGTTGTCTGGGTATTATCTTTTTCGATTACATAATTTCTCAACTGTTATTGCAGCATTAGGATGATTACGATTCATAATATCAATAAATCATTTGGAGAGAAACAGATATTAAAAAATGTTTCCGCCCATTTTAATAAAGGTCAGTGCAATTTTGTGATTGGCGCCAGCGGAAGTGGCAAAAGCGTACTGATGAAATGTATGGTTGGCTTAGTAGAAGTGGACAGTGGCGAAATCAGTTATGAGAATCGCGATTTTGTTGCGATGGATTATAACGAAAAAAAGGAAATTCGTCAGGAAATTGGAATGCTTTTTCAGGGTACGGCATTATTCGACTCCTTAAATGTGGAGAATAATATTGCATTTCCACTACGCATGTTTACCAAGATGACACCTTCGGAAGTTCTTGATAGGGTTAATTTTTGCCTGAAACGAGTAAACCTGGAAAACGTAAATAAATTATACCCTTCATCCATCAGCGGTGGAATGAAAAAGCGGGTGGGCATTGCACGGGCCATGGCATTGAATCCTAAATACCTGTTTTGTGATGAACCAAACTCAGGCTTGGATCCCATTACTTCCCGCCTCATTGATGAACTCATTAAAGAAATTACGCTGGAGTATAATATTACCACCATTATCAATACCCACGATATGAAAAGCTTATTTGAAATGGGTGATAATATTGTGTTTATTCATAAAGGCGAAAAATGGTGGGAAGGACGCAAGGAGGAAATACGTTCGTCAGGTAATCCTGAATTACTCAATTTTATGAAAGCTTCTGAGTTTTAACACATTCATAAATATTGAATGATATTGATGCAACTCACACTGCGGCATTGTTATCTATACAACATTTGTATTATTATTGACCTGTGAAAAAGAGTTTGTTATTTCTTGCCCCGCTTTTCGTGTTGATTGGTTTTGTTTTTTAATTCGGTATTTGTTGGGAATGATCAAAAAACGAAAGAGATGATAACCAAAACGAACAATGGATCGTGTAATAGTTGTCATGGAATCACTGAAGAAAGAATAGAAATTGATTAATAGAATGTATTTAATTATTGAAAGTCACAACAAACCAATTTCCATAAATTAACGTATATTATCCGAAATCGTTAAAAAATTAACCATTAAATATGAATAAATTAGCTCTTTTCCTATTAGCAGGAACCCTTCTCACCGGTTGTTATTACGACAATGAAGAAGAGTTGTATCCTCAAACAACCACTGCAACTACGGCCACCACTGCAACAACAAGTACCACCACTGGAACGGTCGTTACATATACGTCAGATATACAACCCCTGATTGCAGCAAATTGTGCTGTTCCGGGATGCCATGTTGCCGGAGCCACATTCCCCGATTTATCAAGCTATACCGGGTTAAAAAATAATATTACAGCCGTAAAGACCAGAGCCATTGACCAGCAAACCATGCCGGCTGCGGGGCCAATGAGCAGTGCTGATATTGCCAAACTTCAAAGCTGGATTGATGCCGGTGCCCTCAATAATTAAGAAAAAGTGAATATGAAAAAATACCTACTATCAAGTTTATTTTTACTAATGATACTATCAGCAAATGCCCAGGATGATTTGTTGAACATATTGTCAAAAGAGAGTCCTCAGAAACCCGTACCTGTTTATGCTACGTTTAAATCTACCCGCGTAGTAAATTTACAATCGAACGAAACCATGAAGGCGAAACACCTTGATTTTCGGATTCAACATCGCTTTAACCCGATAGGCATTGATTCAGCTAATGTTTATGGTTTATATGATATGTTTGGTTTAGATGGAGCTGTAATGAGGTTGGGATTTGAATATGGTGTAACGGATCGTTTAATGGTAGGCGTGGGAAGAAGCACTACAGGAAAAACATATGATGGGTTTGTTAAATATCAATTGCTGCAACAACAGAGTAAAGGGGGAAATCCATTAAGTATCGGATTGTTCGGAAGCACCGCCATCAGCACATTATCATTTCCGGATAAAACGCGGGATAATTTATTTTCGTCACGTTTATCCTATTGTGCACAGATTATTTTTACACGTAAGTTTAATGAGTATGTATCATTGATCGTATCACCCTCTATGGTTCATTAGAGTATATTCCAAGGTTAAATGGCAGAGACCAACCTCAAACTGCCGGGGGAAATGCAACGTATAATGATGCGATTGCTTTCGGTTTTGATATTGAAACAGGCGGACACGTATTTCAATTGCACTTCACCAACAGTAACGGATTGGTTGAACAACAATTTGTGGCACGAAATATGAATCCGATTGCATTTAAAGAACTTAGGTTCGGATTTAATATTTCACGCACATTCTCATTTGATAAAACACCACGTAAATGGTAAACACTATGAAAAAATCACTTTTAACAATCGCTTCCATAGCCATGATGTGTTGGGGAGCTCATGCTCAACTGTTTTCTACTGCAGGGGGTAACATTAGCTTTTTCTCTACAACCCCGGTTGAAAATATTGAAGCAAAATCAACCCAAACGTTGAGTGTTCTCAATGTGAAAACAAAAGAATTAGCCTTTAGTGTAAATAATACCAGCTTCAATTTTCCCAATAAATTAATGCAGGAGCATTTTAATGAAAAGTATAT
>JAZKGH010000214.1:0-5597 GCA_040386055.1 Bacteroidota bacterium | reverse complement strand
TGTGGCAAGTGCTATCCGTCATTTCCGTGCCGAGTTTGAAGAACATGTGAAGCATGGTGATAAAATAAAAGATGTGAAGTATTATTTCCATACAAACAATATGGATCCAGCTGCTGCATACAGTAGTTTATAATTAATTGAATTGACTAATAATAAATTGAAAAGCATAAAGCTGAATCAATAAAGAAAATATGGCAAAAGTAACCATAGATGGAATCACAATTGAAGTAGCAGATGGAACAACCATTCTGAATGCTGCGCGTGCTATTGGAAAAGAGGTAGCCCCTCCTACCATGTGTTATTACACCAACCTGAAAACAAGCGGTGGATATTGCCGTACGTGTTTGGTTGAGGTAAGCAAAGGTTCGGAAAAAGATCCGCGCCCGATGCCGAAACTGGTTGCCAGTTGCCGTACAACAGTAATGGATGGAATGGAAGTAAAAAACACTACCAGTCCTAAAGTAATTGAAGCTCGTAAAAGTGTTGTAGAGTTTTTATTGATCAACCACCCGCTCGATTGCCCTATTTGCGATCAGGCCGGTGAATGTGATTTGCAGAACTTAAGCTATGATCATGGTTCGGCAAAAACACGCTATGAATTTGAACGCAGAACATTTGATAAGATAAACATCGGAGAAAAAATTCAGTTGCACATGACACGCTGTATCCTTTGCTACCGCTGCGTAAAAACAGCCGAACAAATTACGGACGGACGTGTTCACGGTGTATTGAACCGAGGCGATGTTTCTGAGATCTCTACCTATATTGAACAAGCTGTCGACAATGATTTCTCCGGAAATGTTATTGATGTTTGTCCGGTTGGTGCATTAACCGATAAAACCTTCCGCTTTAAAAGCCGTGTATGGTTTACGAAGCCGGTAGATGCTCATCGTAATTGTGAGAATGAACAATGTAAAGGTGAAGTGGTATTGTGGTATAAAGGTGAAGATGTATTGCGTGTAACAGGCCGTAAAGATCAATGGGGTGAAGTGGAATCCTTTATTTGCAATACTTGCCGTTTTGATAAAAAGAAAACAAGTGATTGGACCATTGAAGGACCAAGAGATATTGCGAATACATCTGTTATCTCTGCTAACCATTATGCACGCACATTGGTTACACCAAATGAATTGAAATTGAACGAAGTAAACCCAATCACTGAATAATGTTAGTAGCTATCCTTTTTAAAACAATTCTTATCGGCATCATTTTTATGATAAGTTTGGGTATTGCAGCCTACAGCACTTATGCTGAACGTAAGGTAGCAGCCTTTATGCAGGACCGCGTTGGACCGGATAGAGCCGGTCCTTTCGGATTGTTGCAACCTATTGCCGATGGAGTGAAAATGTTTACTAAAGAAGAGATCATTCCCAATGCATCTGACCGTTTGTTGTTCATATTAGGCCCGTGTATTTTTATGCTCACTGCATTAATGATGAGTGCCGTAGTTCCGTGGGGTAAATCATTTGATATTGGCGGTGTGGAATTCAGCATGCAAGTTGCCGATATCAATATTGGCGTGCTTTACATTATGGCCATCGCCAGTATTGGTGTTTATGGAATCATGATTGGTGGCTGGGCATCCAACAATAAATACTCGTTACTAGGTGCTATTCGGGCGGCTTCGCAAATGGTGAGTTATGAATTGGCAATGGGTATGTCAATTGTTGCCATCATCTTAATGACAGGTTCATTAAGTTTACGCGAAATTGTTGATGGCCAAATGTATGGTCACTGGAACGTATTTTATCAACCTCTCGGCTTTTTGATTTTCCTGATCTGTGCGTTTGCAGAAGCCAACCGTGCTCCTTTCGACCTAGCGGAGTGCGAAACGGAATTAATTGGCGGATATCACACGGAGTTCAGTTCAATGAAATTAGGTTTATACTTATTTGCAGAATACATCAGTATGTTCATTTCTTCTGCCGTAATATCCTGCCTGTATTTTGGAGGTTATCACTTCCCGGGTTTAGATAGTTTAGACTTACCACAAAATATTGCGGCTATCATAAGCGTAGCTGTATTGTTTGCCAAAACATTTTTCTTCATTTTCTTCTTCATGTGGATTCGCTGGACCATCCCGCGTTTCCGTTATGATCAGTTGATGAAACTGGGCTGGCAGATATTAATTCCGCTTTCAATCATTAACATTATGGTCACAGGTGCCTGGATGACCTTTATGAAATAACATTATGGAAGACACTAAAAAATTAAAAGACATTATTGACAGCAAATTACTGTCGGAGCGCAAAGTATTTTTGTGGGGACAAGTAGACGATGAATCTGCTCAGCATGTGATTGAGCGTTTATTGTACCTTGATATGATCGAGCCCGGCAAAGAGATAAGTTTTATCATCAACAGTCCCGGAGGATATGTAACATCCGGTATGGCTATCTATGACACCATGAAATCTATTAAGTCGCCTGTATCAACAGTATGCATGGGCTTAGCGGCTTCAATGGGTTCTATCCTGCTTTCGGCCGGAGCTAAAGGTAAACGTTATATTTACCCGCATGCCAAGGTGATGATTCACCAACCGAGTGGCGGAGCACAAGGACAATCATCCGATATCGAAATTCAGGCTCGTGAGATTATGAAAACAAAAGAACTTGGAGCAAGAATCCTAGCAGAGAACTGTGGCCAAACCTTCGAAAAAATCATGACCGATTTTGACCGTGACCACTGGATGGATGCAGCAGAGTCGGTAGCATATGGAATTGTCGACAAAGCAATATAGTTAGAGTCCTGATAGCTATCGGGAGAGATTACGATTATAAAAATAAGCAGATGTCAGGCTGAGTTTATCGAAGCCCTTAATCAACTAAAAAATGCAATTAACCAATAGATCTAAAGTAGTTGTAAAAAAGGAAATGAGCTGGGCTGAAAAGCTCTACTTACCTGCCATTTTTGGCGGTATGGCCATTACCTTTAAGCATATGTTTAAGAAAGCGGCAACGCTGAAGTATCCGGAGCAAACGCGTGATTATAGTCCTGTATACAGAGGTGTGCATGTATTGAAACGTGATGAACAGGGACGTGAAAACTGTACCGCTTGCGGATTGTGCGCTGTAAGTTGTCCTGCAGAAGCTATTACCATGGAAGCAGCAGAGCGTCAGAAAGGTGAAGAGCATTTATACCGCGAAGAGAAATATGCAGCTACATACGAGATTAACATGTTGCGTTGCATTTTCTGTGGATTATGCGAAGAAGCATGTCCGAAAGATGCAATTTACTTAACAGATCGCTTGATTGATTCGAAATATACACGCAGTGGATTTATCTATGGTAAAGATAAGCTGGTTGAAGGTGTTGCTCCAGAGGAACGCATTGATATCAGCAAGCGTAAAAAGAAATACGAGTTTTCATAAATCATCACCTAACACTATACTTGCGACCGCAATAATCCAAAAGAAATGAGTCAATATTTGTTCTACATACTCTCTGCATTATCTATCATCAGCGCACTGTTGGTGGTGTTTTCAAGAGTCCCTATTTATAGCGTACTATGGCTTATCGTTTGCTTTTTTACCATTGCAGGCCATTATATCATGCTCAATGCGCAGTTCCTTGCCATAGTTCACATCATCGTATATGCAGGAGCCATCATGGTATTGTTTCTCTTTGTGGTGATGTTATTAAACCTAAACAAAGAGAACGAACAACACAAGATTAACTGGGTAAAATTCGCAGCTGTTATTTCGGGTGGTATTTTATTCCTTACATTAATTGCAGCAATGAAATCAAGTGATTTAGGCACATACAACCTTCCAACAAAAACGGAGATCGGTTATGTACAGAACGTGGGTATGAAACTATTCACGGAGTATGTATTACCGTTTGAGATCTCATCCATATTGTTCCTCTCTGCGATGATTGGAGCGGTGGTATTGGCGAAGAAAGAAAAAAGTTGAGATTAGGTAATTAAGGGATTAGGAGATTAAGAAATTAAGTTTCGTAGACTGAGCGGTCCGATAGCTATCGGACGAAACCACGGGAAGTTGATTGAAGAATATAAAATTATTACGTAAAGAATATAAAGCTAACTGCCGATAGCCAAAAGCTAAAGGCCAACAGCTAAAAAGCAACTAAAATGGGAGAAACAACCTTACAAGCAATTCCACAAAACTGGTACTTACTGTTGAGTACGTTCTTGTTTTGCATCGGTGTGATCGGAGTATTGTTCCGTAGAAATGCCATTATCATTTTGATGTGTGTAGAGTTGATGCTGAATGCAGTGAACCTGTTATTGGTTTCCTTTTCGGCATATAGCAACAATGCAGATGGGCAGGTATTTGTATTTTTCATCATGGTGGTAGCAGCCGCTGAAGTAGCTGTAGGACTTGCTCTATTGGTAAGTATCTACCGCAATGTGATGAGTACGGATATTGATGTTCTAAGTAAATTAAAAGGATAAAAAAGTATAGCCGCAGATTACGCCAATTAAAAGATTGAATGTAATTGAGGACAATAAAATATAATCAGCCAACGACCTTGCAATGAATTTGCGAAATCTGCGGCTTCAAATAACAGACGACAGTGACGGAACAAATTTTACACGATTCAATTTTTATCATGCCGGGACTTTTAATTCCGCTCCTTCCTTTGATCGGGTTTCTGATTAATGGATTGTTTGGGAAATACATGCCTAAAGCAGTGGCTAGCTGGTTAGCAACATTGGTTATTCTTGGCTCTTTTGTATGCTCTGCATACATATTCATGAACCTCAATGCAACCGATTCGGTAACCATTGACTTGTTCCAGTGGATCGCATTCTCAAAAGTAAACATCGGATTCTCTTTCCTCATTGACCCGTTAACAGTTGTGATGCTATTGGTGATTACCGGAATCGGATTCCTTATTCACCTATACTCTATCGGTTATATGCACGATGATGAAGGTGTAACGCGTTTCTTTACTTACCTCAACCTGTTTATCTTCTTCATGTTGTTACTGGTAATGGGAAGCAATTATTTAGTAATGTTTATTGGTTGGGAAGGTGTTGGATTGTGTTCATACTTATTGATCGGCTTCTGGTTTAAAACGGATGCATACAACAACGCAGCGAAAAAAGCCTTTGTGATGAACCGGATTGGTGACCTGGGATTCTTGTTAGGTATGTTCTTTATCCTGTTCAACTTCGGAACACTTGAGTATGGAGCCGTTGCTTCACAAGCAGCCATGATGACTCCCAACAGCACATTATTAGTAGCAATCACCTTATTATTATTTGTGGGTGCAATGGGTAAATCAGCCCAGTTGCCTTTATACACATGGTTACCGGATGCAATGGCAGGACCCACTCCTGTTTCAGCATTGATTCATGCGGCTACAATGGTTACTGCCGGTATCTATATGGTGGTTCGCTCCAACGTATTATTTGCATTGGCTCCTTCTTCCCTAACAGTCATTTTGTTTGTAGGTGTGGCCACTTCAGTATTTGCAGCCGTGATCGGTTTAATGCAAAACGATATCAAAAAAGTACTGGCCTATTCAACCGTGTCGCAATTAGGATTAATGTTTGCTGCACTTGGGCTTGGCGCTTTTTCAAGTGGTATGTTCCATGTAGTGACACATGCTTTCTTTAAAGCTTGTTTGT
>JAZKGH010000213.1:2293-5912 GCA_040386055.1 Bacteroidota bacterium | reverse complement strand
AAAAATATTTTTTACCTATTGTATTATCTCTGACAGGTTTCTTCGCAATGGCCGGAAACCCTGATCGTGCCGGAGGGGCAGGAGGAACACAATTGTTGCTCAATCCTTATGGTCGTTCGGGAGGAATGATGAATGCGAACACTGCTTCGTTAAGAGGGGCGGAGGCTATGATGTTTAATGTTGGTGGACTGGCATACACAGAAAAGACGGAGATATTATTATCTCAAATGGTTTATCTGCAAGGGACAGGAGTTTTCGTAAACAATGTAAGTATCGCTCAGTCTTTGGGTGGTGGAAATGTTTTCGGTTTAACTGCAACACAGATCGATTTCGGAAATATTCCGGTAACGAACGAAACACAGCCTGATGCAACACTTGGAACATATTCTCCTCAAGTGTTAAATATAGGATTCGCCTATTCAAAAAAATTCTCCAACAGTATTTCGGGTGGATTGTTGATCAGATACCTTACAGAAGGAGTTACCAACGTAAGTGCCTCAGGAATGGCTTTGGATGCAGGTGTACAATACCAAACGGCAATGAATCCTAAGAACAAAATTAAAAAGGAAGATTTCAGATTTGGTATTTCAATACGTAACATCGGTGCTGATGCCAGCTATGCCGGATCAGGATTATCTTTCCGTTCAATCAACCCTACAACAGGAGCGGATAGAAGAGCAATGATTGGGTCACAATCATTTAACCTACCGGCTTTGGTACATATCGGAGCTTCGTATGATATCCGTTTGGATAAAAATCCTGATACATACTATCACCGCTTGACACCATCGGGAAACTTCAATTACAATGCATTCTCGAACAACGTTACATCATTGGGTCTTGAATACGCTTACCGTGAATCATTTATGATAAGAAGTGGTTATGGTATTCAATCCAACAATACGGGTACTGATTATCAATCGCAGTATTATGGCTACTCGGGAGGTGTTACCATCCAAATGCCAATTACCAAAACCGGAACATTACTCGGATTGGATTATGCATACTCGCCAACCCGTGTATTTAACGGGAATCATAATATTACTTTACGCTTGACGATAGGAAACAAAAAAAGTTAATATATTTGTCAAACACATTTTAGAAGAAACGTTCTGCCTCAAGCGGAACGTTTCTTTTATTTTTATGTAAGTCTACCAAATAAATTAGAAGAAGAGAATTATGTCAGAGATCAATTACGTATCAAAAGAAGGTTTTGAAAACATGCAGAAGGAATTGCTGGAGTTGAAATATGTGCAGCGACCTTTTATTACTAAGCAAATAGCTGATGCTCGCGATAAGGGAGATTTAAGTGAAAATGCGGAGTATCATGCTGCAAAAGAAGATCAGGGCTTGTTGGAAACGCGTATCGCTAAATTGGAGGATTTGATCACCAAAACCAGAGTGATTGATGAAACCAAACTGGATACAAGTAAGGTGATGATGTTGAGTAAGGTAAAAGTGCGCAATCTTAAATCGAAACAAGAGATGGTATACATCATGGTTTCAGAGAATGAAGCCGACTTTAAGATTGGAAAAATATCTTTTAAATCACCAATTGGTGCGGGGTTGATGGGAAAGAAACTGGGAGAAATAGTAGATATACAAGCTCCTGCAGGAGCTATCCAGTTAGAGATTCTAGATATCAGTTTATAAGTTTATGTCAAGCATATTTTTAAAAATTATAACCGGTGAAATACCTTGCTATAAAGTAGCAGAAACGAAGGATTACCTTGCGTTCTTGGATGTACGTCCGCTTACTGCCGGACACACATTGGTGATTCCCAAAGCGGAAATAGACTATATTTTTGATATCAATGATGAGCAATATGCAGGCTTGTTTCTGTTTGCCAAAATAGTTGCCGGTGCTGTGAAACAAGCAATTCCCTGTGTGAAAGTAGGTATGGCTGTGATTGGCCTAGAAGTACCTCACGCACACATTCATCTCGTACCAATGAACAATATTGGTGATTTGAATTTTGAGAAGGAAAGGGTCCAATTTAGCCCCGAAGAATATAAAGCCATTGCCGAGAAAATTGCGAAAGCATTATAATACAGGATAAAAGAGAAAAGAACAGGCGCGATGGTTTTAAAACTGTCGCGCCTGTTTTGTTAATGTTGAATAACAATCTTTCGTATGGTCTGCTCAGAGCCTGATTGAAGTTTAAGCAGGTATATTCCACTTGCCAGTGTTGCGGTGTTAACTGTGGTTTGATTGTTTACAGGTACTGAAAGAACGATAGAGCCTTTGTTATCAAATATGGTGGCTGTTCCTTTATTTTGTCCAAGGTCTATAGTAAGTGCTTCATTACCCGGATTAGGATATACAGAAAGAGTAGCTAAAGCTGAATGTACTTCAGTTGTTCCGGTCATTGGGGCAAAAGTATAGCGGTAGGAAGGGTTTGTGTTAATGGTAGCCCCATCATCACTTCTATAAAAATACCCAACAGTTGGTTTTTCGTTTACATAAGTTATAACTGTTTTGTTGGAGAGTTCCCAGGATGTGCCATTCCAGTTCTGCGCAAGAATTTCCTTAAGTTTACCTGTTGACGTATATTGGTATTCATCAATGCTGAAAGGGCCAAATTCAGGGTCTCCACCATTGGTAGATATCATTAAATAGCGTGTGTATTTATGGATATAGCCTTCAGCATTATACTCCAATGAGTCTGCTGACGAAGGCATCCAGGAAAGAAGCTCTTCATCGAAACCCAATTGTATGTAATTACTAATAAAATGTTCAGGAGTGTAATTGTAAAATCCCTTACCTGTTGAATCTCCGTTTTGATTAAAAGAATAATTTGCTGTTACTTGATTTTGATCGTTGTAAGTGTAAATGGTAGATGTAACACTCGCAGGATTATAAAACGTGTAGATATCTTTAACACGTTGTCCGGTGGAATTATATTGAATCGATAGTTTATAAGAGTTCACATAATTATCAGAAGTAGCAGGATTGGCGCTTTGGGCCAAAATCTGGTAAGGACGTTTAGAAGCATCATTGGTAAAGATATATTTTCCTTTTTGTTCAAAACTGAATGTGCCGTAATTGTATAAATAATAGTAGAAGTCTGTTTTGATTGTGGTTTGATCAGCTTCGGTAATAAAACTGTCTTTACCCAAATACTGGTCTTTCCATGCATTTGCTTCCCATGCGCAAGAGCGATCTTCAATGGTTTTATTGAGTATTGGGGATTTAGTACGCGTCATCCGGGTATTTCGTTCCCAATTGGTTCCGGTTGCATCGGTAGCAATATCCATTAATATATAGGGGTTTTCTTCGCGTATACGATTGAATCCGGTGAGAGGAGGAGTGAATACTTGCGGAAGTGCCTGCTGGCCCATTACGTAAACGGAAATCAGGCTAAAAAGTGTAGTGAGTGTTCTTTTCATAATATGTTTGATATGGTAACATCCATAAGACAAGCAATATTCTGGAGGGGTTGCTCCGTTTATCCAAACAATCAACCGCATAAAAAAACGCAGCCCGACTTACTGTCGAACTGCGTTTTGAATAAAGTATAAAGTAAAGATTAACCTTGGCTCAAAGCTGCCGCACCACCTACAATCTCTGAGATTTCGGTTGTAATGGCTGCCTGACGAACACGGTTGTATTCTACTT
>JAZKGH010000213.1:0-2283 GCA_040386055.1 Bacteroidota bacterium | reverse complement strand
CTTTTAGCAATTCACCGGCATTGTCCGTTGCCTTATCCATTGCCACCATACGAGCTCCATGCTCTGATGCCAATGAATCCAACATTGAACGGTAAACCTGTGTTTTTAAAATGCGTGGAATCAATTCTTCCAGGATTTCAACTTTAGAAGGCTCAAACAAATAATCATTTTTCTTACCTGTAGTTGTTGCACTCATTGAAGCTGCATCAATCGGTAGAAACTGATCATTGGTTAAAATTTGTGTAGCAGCGTTTTTAAATTGATTGTATACGATCTCCACTACATCATATTTACCTGCACGGTAAGCATCTAAAATGTATTGGCCAATGGTAAACGCTTTGTCGCTGTTTAACCCCTGCAATGATTCTTTGAACTCAGGGTTTACGGTTACCGGTTGTTTTGCAAAAAAATCAGCTCCCTTTTTACCAATAGGTAATACCGTTACATTATTATTTGCATATTTTTCTTTCACCAATGTATTGGCACGTTTTACCACGTTAGCGTTAAACGAACCGCACAAACCTCTATCGGAAGTAATCACTACCAATAGAACGTTCTTTACTTTACATTGGTCAAAGTATACTTTCAACGAATCCACATCAATTGAATCGGCAAGATTGGCAAGGATACCATTTAGCTTTTGCGCATAAGGTCTCATCTGGATAATTCCATTCTGAGCTCTGCGCAGCTTAGTAGCCGATACCAGCTTCATCGCTTTGGTGATCTGCTGCGTTGAGCCTACCGAGGTGATGCGTATACGTACTTCTTTTAAGTTTGCCATGTATGTTAGTTGATTGGTTGATTGGGTAATTGGTTGATCAAGTATTTACCCAATCAACCAATTACTTTATCAACTATTTACCAAGCGCTACGCGCTATATTTTGCTGATAATTCTTTAGCTACGTTTTCCAATACGTCTGTTTGTACATCGCTGAAAGTACCTTTTTTCAAAGCAGCCAATACATCGGCATGTTTGTTTTCAAGGTAACGTAAGTATTCGGCTTCGAACTCACGAACTTTATTTACCGGAACTTTGTTCATCAAACCTTTTGTACCTAAGTAGATGATCGCAACTTGTTTTTCAACTGAAACAGGAGAGAACTGACCTTGTTTCAGGATTTCCACGTTACGAGCTCCTTTATCCAATACCGATTTAGTAGCAGCATCTAAATCCGAACCGAATTTAGAGAACGCTTCCAGCTCACGGTATTGCGCTTGATCCAATTTCAATGTACCCGCAACTTTTTTCATCGACTTGATCTGAGCGTTACCACCCACACGTGATACCGAGATACCTACGTTGATAGCCGGACGAACACCTGCATTAAACAAGTTTGACTCAAGGAAGATCTGACCATCTGTAATCGAAATTACATTGGTTGGAATATATGCTGATACGTCACCCGCTTGTGTTTCGATAATCGGAAGAGCGGTTAACGATCCACCACCTTTTACCAGATGTTTGATGGAAGGTGGAATATCATTCATTGCTTGTGCGATAGAATCGGTAGCATTGATTTTTGCAGCTCTTTCCAGTAAGCGACTATGTAGGTAAAATACGTCACCAGGATAAGCCTCACGTCCCGGAGGTCTGCGTAACAATAATGAAACCTCACGGTAAGCCACAGCTTGTTTTGATAAATCATCATAGATAATCAAAGCCGGACGTCCTGTATCACGGAAAAACTCTCCGATTGCCGCACCACCCATTGGAGCAAAGAACTGCATTGGAGCCGGATCAGATGAAGTAGCGGATACAACTGTAGTATAAGCCAAAGCTCCATTTTCTTCAAGTGTTTTCACTACCTGAGCAACAGTAGAAGCTTTTTGTCCGATAGCTACATATATACAATATACAGGTTGCCCTGCATCAAAAAATTCTTTTTGATTCAAAATGGTATCGATACATACCGCAGTTTTACCTGTTTGACGGTCACCAATAACCAACTCACGTTGTCCACGACCGATAGGAATCATCGCATCAATCGCCTTAATACCTGTTTGAAGAGGTTCTTTAACCGGTTCACGGTAAATTACACCCGGTGCTTTACGCTCCAAAGGCATTTCGTATGTTTCACCTGAAATCGGACCTTTACCATCAATCGGGTGTCCCAAAGTGTTTACTACACGACCAACCATTCCTTCACCTACTCTGATAGATGCAATACGGCCCGTACGTTTTACAGTTGCTCCTTCTTCTACTGAAGTAGCATCTCCCAACATTACTGCACCAACGTTATCTTCTTCAAGATTCAATACGATGGCTTGTGTGCCATTTGCAA
>JAZKGH010000212.1:0-4946 GCA_040386055.1 Bacteroidota bacterium | reverse complement strand
CCGGAGCCACATACCCACCCATTTTTCAATATTCTCGGTTTTGATCCAACCGGTCATCCGAATCCTTTTACCAAGGTATTTTGCCGGACTTGATGTTTGCATAAGAGTACCAAAACCATTTATTTTTTTCTCAGTGGACTGAATAGTTGCACAGTTGTTTCCATCGCGTCCTTTTCCTATATCGAGGCCCATATCATAATTTTTTGGAGTACTTCCAGCAGCATGCCAGCCTTTGGGTATATCAAAAGAGTAAACACACAAAAGAAGCAGTATAAGTGTTAATGTTTTAGTGATTATTTGCATTATACATTCGTTTAAAGAATAAAGATAAACATTTCACTCAAAAAGCAGGGATACTTGAAGGGACTTCCTTCTTTTACAAAAATAAAAAACCCGAACTGCTGAAAGCGGTTCGGGTTTTTTTATTGTTTCGAATTTCGAGATTCGCTATTCGAATTTGTCTTAGTACATTCCGTCCATACCACCTGGCATACCGCCTGGCATACCTCCAGGAGCAGCTGGTTCTTTTTCTTCGGCTAAAATGCACTCTGTAGTTAACATCATACCTGCAACCGAAGCAGCATTTTGCAATGCCACACGGCTTACTTTAGTAGGATCTATAACACCTGCACTAATCAGGTTTTCGTATACTTCAGTACGAGCGTTGTATCCAAAATCGTCTTTTCCTTCACGAACCTTGTTTACCACAACTGAACCTTCTCCACCTGCATTGGCAACGATCTGACGCAATGGCTCTTCAACCGCTCTGCGAATGATTTGAATACCTGTATTTTCATCTTCATTGATACCTTTCAGGTTCTCCAAAGCTTCAATAGCACGGATGTAAGCAACGCCTCCCCCTGCAACGATACCTTCTTCAACCGCAGCACGGGTTGCATGCAATGCATCGTCAACACGGTCTTTTTTCTCTTTCATTTCAACTTCAGAAGCAGCTCCGATATAAAGAACAGCAACACCACCGGCTAGTTTAGCCAAACGTTCCTGCAATTTTTCTTTATCGTAGTCAGAAGTTGTGTTTTCCATTTGTGATTTAATTTGAGCAACACGCGCTTTAATATCTTCCGATTTACCTGCACCATTAATGATGGTTGTATTGTCTTTATCAATCGTAATTTTTTCTGCTTTTCCTAAGTAAGTCAAGTCAGCATTTTCCAATTTGAAACCACGCTCTTCGCTGATTACGGTTCCACCTGTAAGGATAGCGATATCTTCTAACATTGCTTTTCTTCTGTCGCCAAAGCCGGGAGCTTTAACAGCAGCAATTTTCAAAGCACCACGGATTTTGTTTACTACCAAAGTAGCCAACGCTTCACCTTCTACATCTTCAGCAATAATCAATAATGGTTTGCCTGTTTGAACCACTTGCTCCAAAATAGGAAGCAATTCTTTCATGTTGCTTACTTTTTTATCGTAAATCAAAATGAACGGTTGATCCAACTCTGCTTCCATTTTATCTGCATTGGTTACAAAGTATGGGGACAAGTATCCACGGTCAAATTGCATACCCTCAACAGTTTTTACTTCTGTTTCGGTTCCTTTTGCTTCTTCAACAGTGATTACACCTTCTTTACCCACTTTCGCCATTGCATCCGCAATCAACTTACCAATTACATGATCGTTGTTTGCAGAGATTGTTGCTACCTGCTCAATTTTTTTGTTGTCATCGCCAACTTTTTGGGATTGCGATTTCAGGTTCTCAACTACCGATAAAACAGCTTTGTCGATACCACGTTTCAAATCCATTGGGTTGGCACCTGCTGCTACGTTTTTCAAACCTGCAGTAACAATTGCTTGCGCCAATACAGTAGCAGTAGTTGTTCCGTCACCAGCCTGGTCAGCAGTTTTAGAAGCAACTTCTTTTACCATTTGAGCACCCATGTTTTCAATCGGGTCTTTCAACTCAATTTCTTTTGCTACCGAAACACCATCTTTGGTTACAGTTGGTGAACCGAATTTTTTATCAATAACTACATTACGACCTTTTGGTCCTAAAGTTACTTTAACTGCATTTGCCAATGCATCTACTCCGCGTTTTAAACCTTCACGGGCATCTACTCCATATTGAATTCTTTTTGCCATGTCTTTTGTTTGTTAATAATGTTAATGTGTTAATTGTGTTAATGTGTTCGAATACATAATCAACTGATTACATAACCAACATCATTAACATTCGAACTAAATAATTGCGAAAATATCTGACTCACGCATGATCAGGTAATCTTTACCATCTACGGTAATTTCGGTACCTGCATATTTACCATACAGAACAGTGTCACCGGCTTTAACGGTCATCGGCTCATCTTTTTTACCTTCACCAGCGGCTACTACTTTACCTCTTTGTGGTTTTTCTTTAGCGGTATCAGGAATGTATAATCCTGAAGCTGTTTTTTCTTCTGCTGCAGCGGGCTCTACAAGAACTCGGTCTGCTAATGGTTTTAAACTTACTGACATAGATATAATGATTTGATTTAAGTATAAAAATAGGTATTAGCCCAATTATCACAATTGATGCCAGCCGCAAAAGTGTGACAGTTTTTCATTTTTCCGCGATAAATTTGCAGGTAAGGCTGTCATGAAGTACTTTTAAAGAAAAAAGACCTGCCATACAACCGTTCAAATGCATCGTTTGACTTGTAAATAAGCGCATGTAACACATGGTGTACATAGAAAAAGATATTATCCAAGCCTGTATTGACGGTAAACGCTTGTCACAAAAGTGTTTATACGATCATTTCGCCTCCAAAATGCTTGGGGTGTGTATGCGGTATGCCAGAGATAGGGCGGAGGCGGAGGATATGTTGCAGGAAGGATTTATAAAAGTGTTCCAGAATATTACCAAATTTAAAAATGAGGGTAGTTTTGAAGGCTGGGTTCGCAGGATCATGATTTTTACAGCTATCAACTGGTTTAAACACCGGAGCCGTAAATTTCAGGAGGACCTTGATCAGGAAGGATATGACGCCCCGTTTGAAGATGATATTGTGAGTAAAATTTCGGCTAAGGAAATTGTAGCCTTGGTGCAACAAATGCCGGAAGGATATAGGATGGTATTTAACTTATACGCGGTAGAAGGTTACACACACAAGGAAATTGCGGATTTGTTAGGAATAGCCGAGGGGACGTCTAAATCACAATATTCAAGAGCAAAACAGTATATGCAAGTGGCTTTGGCCAAACATTACCAGATATTAAATGAACCTTTTCAGGAAACATAAAAAATTTGAAGAGCAGTTGAAAGAGCAGTTAAGCGATATGGAATTTAAACCTTCCACATCGTTGTGGGATCGTATTGACTCTGATATAACCAAAGACGGATTTGAAACGAATATCCAGTACAGTCTCGAGAATTTTGAGCAAGTACCTTACTCAGACACCTGGGATAAGATTGCTGCGGAATTACCTGAAGAAAAAACCGGAAAACACTTATTCAGATATTATGGCTGGAGTGCGTTAACCCTTTTGTTTGCTGTTGGTGTATGGGTTGGGTATGAATGGAACAAACAAGGCGATACACTGATAGCTGCGACACAAAATTCAGTTTCCACTGAAAAAATACCTGCTGAAAAGAACAATACGATTGCACCTCAACGAAAGGTGGAGACATCAAACATCATTATACCTAGTCCTGAAACCCCAAGTAAAATTGCTCCAATAGAACAACAGGCATTTATGCCTGTTGATGAGGGTAAACAACAATTGTCAGTTATTCCGCAATCTTCTGCTTTAAAAGGTCAAAGCAATGCTGAACCCAAACAACTTAATTTGCTTGCGGCAAAAAGGCCCGTTATAAGCAAGCGTGTTATCAATACTAAACCGTCTGAAAAATCGAGTAGCCCTGCAACATCTCAACGATTAGCTACAACTACTGAAATTGCATCCACTCCTTTAAATGAATCGAGTGTTGAAAACGTTGCTGACATTAAGGAGCCGGTAAAAACAGAACCGGTTATATTGTCTGTTACGCCATTGGCAAAAAGCACTGAGACTCCACAGCAGCCGGTGGTTGTTGCTCAAACGGATGTGCGGGAAGTATCATCCCCAATGCAGCCTGATAGTGCCTCTAATATGGCGCCTCCGGTGAGGGCAAAACAGGATGACTTAACGAGGTTCTCCCTTAGCATTATGGCCGGTGCACATATGAGTTACATGACTTACACAACACCTTCAGATCCACAGTTTAATTTTGGAGAAAATATAGCCCTGCGCAAAAAACTCGAACGCCCTGATATTGATTGGTCGGGAGGTTTTTTAATTGATTATCGTCTTTCCGATAAATGGATGATATCAACTGGATTGATGATGGTAAACTTCAATCAGCAGTTTTACTATGATACGTTAAGCCCAAGTAGTCCTGTTAACCCTAATGAAACGTTTGGTGCCGTATATCAATCAACAGATTCTGTCATTACCGGTAATAAATATAGCAACCGCATTAAATATTCATGGAACGAAATTCCGATATATGTGAATTATAATCTTCACAGAGGGCAGAGATGGGATATTGATTTACAAGCAGGAGCAGGGTATGCATTTATTAGTACAGTAGATGCGGGAATGGTATCATATGATAATAAAGGGGTATTTGCATTGAAAGATAAAGACGCCTTCCCGCAAATAAAAAGTTCCGTTTTTGTAAGTGTGATGCCTCAGGTATCTTATCGGTTCGGGCAAAATGTTTCAATAGGGTTTATACCTACCGTTAAATACAGTGTAACCTCTATGATCGGCAATGATCGCTGGGTGCAACAATACCCGTATTTTGTGGGGATGAACATCTGTTTGCGCAAACGATTCTAGAAATTTACACACTCCTGAAGAAGGATGTGCATGATTCAAGCAATTCCTGTTTTATATTCACGTTAGCTATTCATTGATCATTTTCTAATTTTATTGAATATGAAATCGCTGCGCCCAAATTGGTTTTT
>JAZKGH010000211.1:6196-6915 GCA_040386055.1 Bacteroidota bacterium | reverse complement strand
AAATTCTAACCTTAATAAGTATAGTTTCGTTATTGGGCATAACATCTTGTCAAAAAGATAGTGATGTTTTTGAAGAGGAAAATCTTCCACAACCTGCAGTCTTTACCTATAAAGCAACGATTAGTGGAAGCGTATGGACAGCAACACAAAATATAAGTTTACTGGTAAAAAACAGTTCATCCTCACCAAACAAAGAAATGCGCATATTGGCAAACTCATCTGATGGCAAACAATTGGGCATTAGACTGGCCGATGCATCAACAGGAGTGAGTGGTGATGGAATTGCGGTAAGAACATATTCACTTGGTATTGGAAGTTCGGATGCTACGTTTGCATATTCAACCAATGGAAGCAATAGCTATGTCGGTGCTTATGGAACCGTAACCATCACTAAAAGTGACGCAACCAATAAAAAACTCTCAGGTACTTTTTCTTGTACCCTTGTTAACACAGCAGGAGACACCTTGCGTGTTACGGGTGGTGTAATCACTGATTTGCCTTATACCATACTGGAGCAATGAGAATAGCGCTGATCGTGGGCGCTAGCGGCCTTATTGGTAAAAATTGCTTATATCAGTTACTCGAAACCAAAGAATATACCCGTGTGGTAGCATTGGTACGAAAACCACTTGCCATCAAGCATCACCAACTGGAACAACTGGTTGTTGATTTTGATAAGTTGGATTGGAACAGGAGCTATAGAACCATTATCGAAAGAG
>JAZKGH010000211.1:0-6186 GCA_040386055.1 Bacteroidota bacterium | reverse complement strand
CTATAAAGATCAAATGATTGCTAATGATGTGTTCTGCTGTTTGGGAACAACCATTAAAGTAGCAGGTTCCCAGGATAGTTTCAGGAAAGTAGATTATGATTATCCTGTGAAAGTGGCAGAGATTTGCCTGCAACAGGGTGCGCAACAGTTCTTATTGGTAAGTGCAATGGGTGCAAATTCCATGTCGGCCATTTTTTACAACAGGGTAAAAGGGGAGGTGGAAAAAGCAATTGAAGCCCTTCGGTATCCAGGTTTTCAGATCTTCAGGCCTTCATTATTGATGGGCAATCGCAAGGAAGTTCGGGTAGGAGAGTTGATAGGTAAAGTTGTGATGAAGGGACTCGGGTTTTTATTCATAGGTCCGCTCAAAAAATACAAAGCTATCGAAGGTGAAACAGTTGCCAAAGCAATGGTGAAAGCATCTTTGCAGCATAACGCAGGAGTGTGGATTTATCAAAGTGATGAGATTGCAGCACTGGTTAAGAGTTCATAGATCAAGGTTCATAGTAGATTGCTCTACAAACATTGGTGGTTCTGACTCCGCTCAACCTCAGCTTCAAGTGAAAATATTCATTAATACGGTGGTTGAGCGGAGTCGAAACCACAATTCTCGCATAACAATGAACGGCAAACCTTAAACAATAAACTGAAAACCGGTATTTAGTCAAATGACTGTGTAGGGCGTTGTGCCAGTTCACGCATATTGGTGTACTCGGCCTCGGTAAGGTCATTGAAGAAGTAATTGATCGGGTTGATCTTTTTACCGTTCTTGATCACCTCGTAATGCAAATGGGATCCTGAAGAAAGTCCCGTATTTCCTACATATCCAATTAATTCACCACGTTTCACCAGTTGTCCGGGACGAGCTTTCATGCGGTACATATGGCCATATAAGGTTTGGTAACCAAATCCATGGTTCACCACGATACAATTTCCATAACCGCGATGTCCCAACTCCACATTCATCACACGCCCGTTTCCGGTAGCATAGATTGGTGTTCCCGTGGGTGCGGTGAAGTCAATTCCCTCATGCATTTTATACGTTTTGTAGATCGGGTGCAGGCGGTATCCGAAACCCGAAGCCATTTTGCGCAGGTTTTTGTTGGCAACAGGTTGGATGGCCGGAATAGCAGCCAAAAACTCTTTTTTGCGGGAAGCCAAACGGGCCAGTTCATCAAACGATTTGTTTTGAAGGGTAACTTGAGCGAGGATATGCTCCATCTTTCTCGTGAGGTCGATCAGGATAGCCGAGTTCGAATAGCCCATCAATTCCTGGTATTTTTCCACATTAATGGCCTTGAATAGTTGGGAATCCATAGGCATTGGTTCGGCTTCAAATACCGCGCGGTAGATATTGGCATCCTTATCCTGTAAATCGGCCAAGGTCTTATTGACATCATTCATTTTTTTGTTGAGGAGCTGTGTTTGCAGCTTGTACGCCTCAATTTCCCGCTTTAGGATGCGTTCCTTAGGAGAGTCAATATAGTTGTAGGCAATCAGCATTAAAATGATACCGGCAACGATGGAGGCTGACAAAAATCCGAATACCCTCAGTATGACGCTACGCACATTGGTGGTAACTTTCTCGAGTTCGAGGCTATGTGGATTATAAAAGTATTTTATTTTTGCCATCCGTTTTCCGGGATCAACGTTAGGTGAAAAAGTGTATTTTTCGCCAATGCTTAAGAAGCGAAGATAGAATTATAAACAGTTTAAAGCAACAGCACACATACATGACAGCAGCAGAAGTACGCGATACATTTCTTAAATTCTTTGAGAGTAAAGGACATACCATTGTTCCATCAGCACCAATTGTGGTAAAAAATGACCCAACACTGATGTTTACCAATGCCGGTATGAACCAGTTTAAAGATTGGTTTTTGGGAAATGAACCTGCCAAATACAAACGTGTGGTGGATACTCAAAAATGTTTACGCGTGAGCGGAAAACATAATGACCTGGAAGAAGTAGGTGTGGATACCTATCACCATACGATGTTTGAGATGCTGGGTAACTGGAGCTTTGGCGATTATTTCAAAAAAGAAGCCATTGAGTGGGCCTGGGAATTATTGACCGAAGTATACAAATTACCAAAAGATAGATTGTACGTTACCGTATTCGAAGGTGATGCAAAAGAAGGGTTGACATTTGACCAGGAAGCGTTTGATAACTGGAAATTATGGATTGACGAAAGCCGTATCCTCAACGGAAACAAAAAAGACAATTTCTGGGAAATGGGTGATACCGGACCCTGCGGTCCGTGCACCGAAATTCATATCGACTTACGTCCGGATGCAGAGCGTAAAGCTGTTGATGGAAAAACATTGGTGAACAATGACCATCCACAGGTGATTGAGATCTGGAACAACGTATTCATGGAATTCAACCGCAAGGCTGATAGTTCACTGGAGAAATTACCCGCACAACATGTTGATACCGGAATGGGTTTTGAACGTTTGGTACGCGCTATTGAAGGTAAAACATCCAACTACGATACCGATGTATTTGTTCCGACTATTCAGTTTATTGAAAAACACTCAGGTGTGAAGTATGCATTCAGCGACAGCAAACAGGATATTGCTATGCGTGTAATGGCAGATCATATCCGCGCAATTTCGTTTGCGATTGCGGATGGTCAGTTACCGAGTAATAATGGTGCTGGGTATGTTATTCGCAGGATCTTGCGCAGAGCTGTGCGTTACCAATATCAATTCCTCAACCTGAAAGAGCCATTCATGTGTAAGTTGGCGGAGATCATTGCAGATAGTTTCAAGAATGTGTTTCCGGAGTTGTATGCTCAGAAAGATTTTGTAGTGAAGGTGATTAGAGAGGAGGAGATGAGTTTTTTGAAAACGTTGGATAGAGGTATTAGGAGACTAGAGTTTGAAATTCAGCATGAAGATGTGTCTGATAATAAAGCAATACTTGTTCCTGATGATCTTAATATTACAATGGATAAGATAGGTAGTGCTATTTTTGGAAGTACATTAAATGGTGTATTTGCATTTGAACTTTTTGATACTTTTGGTTTCCCTATTGACTTGACAAAACTTATTGCAAAAGATAATGGATTGGAGGTAGATGAAAAAGGTTTCGAGGAGGAACTTCAAAAACAAAAAAATCGTTCCCGCAAAGCAACAGAATTAACGACAGACGATTGGGTAGTTATCGCTGCAGAAAACCCTACAGTATTCTTAGGATATGATCAGGTCGAAGCGGAAGTTTCCATCATCAAATACCGCAAGGTAAAAGCCAAAGGAAAAGAAAGTTACCAATTGGTGTTCAATCAAACACCTTTTTACCCTGAAGGTGGAGGACAAGTTGGAGATACCGGTTTCATCAGCAATGCAAACGAGAAAGTTGAGATCTTCGATACGAAGAAAGAGAACAACCTAATTATTCATTTTGCAAATGCATTACCTGAGAATGTTGAAGCATCCTTCACAGCAACAGTTGATATAACCAAACGCAGACTCACCGAAAGCAATCACTCGGCAACACACTTGCTGCATGCGGCTTTGCGCTCGGTCTTGGGAACACATGTGCAACAAAAAGGTAGTTTAGTAAACAATGAACATTTACGTTTCGACTTTTCACATTTTGCTGCCATGACTGCCGAAGAAATTGCAAAAGTGGAACACATTGTGAACCAAAAAGTACGTGAGAATATCGCATTGGACGAACGCAGAAATGTACCCATTGCTGAAGCACAAACAATGGGAGCAATGATGTTGTTCGGAGAAAAATATGGAGAGAGTGTACGTGTCATTACGTTTGATGATAAATATTCAAGAGAGTTGTGTGGAGGAACACACGTGAAAGCAACCGGACAAATAGGGTATTTTAAAATTACGAGTGAAAGCGCTGTAGCTGCGGGTGTGCGTAGGATTGAAGCCATTACCGCTGATGGTGCTGAATCCTACGTAAACGATTTACAACACACGGTAAATGGAATCAAGAGTTTGTTAAGCACAAATGATCTCGTAAAATCTGTCGGGCAACTGTTGGATGATAAAGCAGAGTTATTGAAGAAACTGGAAGTATTCGAAAATGAAAAAACAGTACAAGTAAAAGGAAATTTAAAATCCGAAATCCGAAATTCGAATGGCGTAAATATCCTGGTTGCAAAAGTTGATATTTCTTCTGCCGAACAACTTAAGAATTTATCTTTTCAACTAAGAACAGAAGTTGAAAACTTGTTCTGTGTACTGGGTTGTGTGCTCAATGATAAGCCGATGTTAAGTGTGATCATTTCAGATAATTTAGTTGCCGATAAAAAACTGCATGCAGGAAATATTGTGAAGGACCTTGCCAAAGAAATTCAAGGTGGCGGAGGCGGACAACCCTTCTATGCAACAGCCGGGGGGAACAATGCAAATGGCTTGCAAGCTGCTTTGGAAAAGGCAAAAACGATCCTGTAATTCTTTAGTCAGGTTCACTTAATTAATCAAATTTTAAGTATTGAACGCTTAGATTTGAAAGAAACTGACAGTAGTATGCGTTTTTGGCTCCGTTTGTTTGTTGTGTGTTATGTCTTGTGTTTGCAGATTGAATCGGCACAGGCATCGCATATTGTGGGCGGTGACCTTACCTATAAACGTATCATCAACGACAGTTTTGAGGTTACGCTCACACTTTATGTAGATTGTATCAATGGAAATCCGGCAGCCATTGCTCAGGATGCCGAAGCTATGCTGGGTATATTTGATTCAACAGGAAGCCTGATAAGAACCATGCTGGAACCGCGA
Source organism: Bacteroidota bacterium (assembly GCA_040386055.1). Lineage (GTDB taxonomy): Bacteria > Bacteroidota > Bacteroidia > UKL13-3 > UKL13-3 > UKL13-3. The sequence continues at coordinate 1,438 of JAZKGH010000211.1, read as the reverse complement.
AGTTTGCCTGTTCGCATTAACTCAGTAAGTTTGGATTGTGTATTACCACCGGCAAATGCCTGCGTTGATAAATACATTTATACTTTTTACACAAATTTAGTTTACAGATCGGGAGGATATTTTCTGGCTTTTCAGCGTTGTTGCCGCAACAATACAATTAAAAATATCATTCAGCCTGAATCAACCGGAGCAACTTTTTGGTGTTATGTTCCCGATAGTGCGTGGTTGAATGGATACAACAATGCTGCGGTGTTTAAAACATTACCTCCGAATTATTTATGTGCCAACCGTCCGTTTATTTATGATCATTCGGCTGACGATTTAGATGGAGATTCGTTGGCGTATGAGTTGTATACACCTTATTTAGGAGGTGGCACCGGCAACAGTTTACCACGACCTCCCGGAGGTCCGCCTTACCAACCCATTTCCTGGATAGGTTCTTATAATGTACAAAATATGATGCTGGGAAACCCTGAGTTGACAATCAATTCCCAAACGGGATTGATCAATGTTACACCCACTTCCACCGGACAATATGTTGTTGGGATCGCAGTGAAAGAATACCGAAATGGGAAATTGATTAATACTAGCCGAAGGGATTTTCAGTTTAATGTCTTCAATTGTGTGGTGAGTATTGTGAGTACGTTTGTGAAGGATGTCAAAGCGTGTAGTGATACCATTCGCTTTAGTAATAATAGTAGTGGAGCCACCACGTATTTATGGAGTTTTGGAGATACAACTACATTGGAGGATACAAGTACCGGATTCGAACCTACGTATATTTATGGTCGTACCGGAACATTTCAGATTAAGTTAATTGCGAGTAAGGGGAATTGTTCCGATTCAAGTGAGGCGACAGTATTTATTGACAGTGACAATGGTTCTTTCGCCCTGGCAGATACAGCCATTTGTCCGGGAGATGCTGTGAAAATAGGAAGCAAAGACAGCGCTGGGTTTTCCTACACATGGCGTTCTTCTCTCTATTTGGATAATGCTTTCATAAACAATCCGACATCTCGTCCCGCTAAATCCATTCAGTACATTGGACAACGAACCTCCGAAGTTTGCGTTAATACAGATACTGTTAACATAAGCGTTAAAGAATTGAATACCGCTTTCACTATTGATGTTATCATAGGATGTAAAGATGCAACCATACATGTGACAGCTGCGGCAAGCTATCCGGTGCAACTCTGGAAATTAAACGACACATTATATTCCAAACAACAACTTGAAGAGCACAAGTTGATGTTTAATAAGCAGGTTGCCGTGAAATCAATTGTTTCCGATAATCAATGCTGGGATACTCTGGTACAGTTTATCAAGCCAATATTTATCGATTCCTTTACCACTATCCCGAATGCCTTTTCTCCTAATGGTGATGGAATCAATGATTGTTACCATATTGAACATGTTGAGTTGGAACAGGATTGTTCGC
>JAZKGH010000210.1:0-8843 GCA_040386055.1 Bacteroidota bacterium | reverse complement strand
GATTGGGTAGTTTATTTGGCAAATAAGAACAATTATAACAATCGATTCAATTCCAGATAATCAAAAACATGTTGGGTAGCTCCCGTTTGTGATGTTACAAACAGAGTTGCCTTTTCTCCTATTTGTTCTCGTTGTTCAGGATGCGTATTCCATTCCCTTAAAAGTCTATTCAATTCGTAATCATTGTGAATGATAAACCCCACACCTGCTTCAATCATATCAAGAGACTCGGGAAATTTTGCTAGATTATTGGGACCAAACAATATCGGCATACCAAATACAGCAGCCTCCAGAGTATTGTGTAATCCGGATTTACCATAACCACCACCAATAAAAGCAACATCTCCATATTGGTATATGGCAGACAACATCCCGATATTATCTATAACCAATATATTCTTATCTTTAAGAGCAACATCTTTACTCAATGCAGAGAATGTTGTTGCCCCATGCGACTCGAAACGAGAACAAATTTCCGTAATTCTATTTTGCTCAATATGATGCGGTGCAATAATAACTTTCCAGTTTGCTAATTCTTGCATGCAGTTTTGCACAATAGTTTCTTCCTGGGCATAGCTACTACCTATAACCAATACTCTCTTTCCTTGTACAAAATCCTCAATTACAGAAATGCTTTTAACTTGTTTGCTGTTCTCAAACACCCGATCAAAACGAGTGTCTTTGCTTACACTAATCTTGGTAAATCCATTCGCTTTCAACTTAGCATTCGAATTTTCATTTTGCGAAAAAATATGGTTGAATCGATATAACATTTCTCTAAAAAAAGTTCCGTACCATTTAATGTAAACATGATCGGGACGAATATTGGCCGAAATCAACACAACGGGAATGTCAAATTTGTTAAGTGCGCTTAGATAATGATACCATATTTCATATTTTACGAAAAATGCTATCTTAATTTTAGTAGACGATAAAAAATGTTCTGCATTTCGGGAACTGTCTAGTGGCAAGTAAAAAATATAGTCTGCTCCCTGATAGTTTTTTCTGATTTCATATCCGGAAGGTGAAAAGAAAGTAACCACAATCGCATATTGTGCATATTGCCTTTTTAGCCGTTCCATCAAAGGACGGGCCTGTTCAAATTCTCCCAATGAAGCACAATGAAACCATATTTTTTCACGTGTATCTTTAGCTGTTTCCCGGGCTATTTTTTCCAAAAGTCCTTTTCTTCCCTCCCTAAACTTTCGTGCCTTTTCATTCCACAATGCTACAATCCAAACTAATAATGAATAAGCATACAAACCAATATGATAGGTTATATAACCGAGGAAGCGTATCATTTAAACTCGTATTCGTTGTCTGAATTCTTTGATTTGAGATAGATGGGAATTAACCAACCAACCCTTAATCCATAAGTAAGATCCAGACGCTGCTGAGTGTCTTCCACACGTGTGTCATAATTGTACTTACGCACACTCGTGGTGAACGCCTGCATAAAATCTACACCGATAAAAAAATTATAGAACCGGTTATGGCTCTGGTATGAATACCCAACAAACTGGGTAAGTGCCGGCCCCATCGACAAACGATCATATCCTTTTTGATAACTTTCCGAAAGCATTGGAATATCATTTCTTGTAGTTGAAAAATTGATTTTATGATAATAAATCCCCCCTCCCACAAGCACTACAATTCCAGAATTTAGATTGTATTGTGTTACAGGAAATAATCTGCCTACTTTCCCATAAACACTGAAACCTCTCTGCCCTACACTATAATCTGCCGGTGTACCTCCATTGTTCATAATCGTTCCATTACTGTTGGTAAGGTTTATAAGCAGTTGATCTTCCTTTACCGACAAGCCAAATTGGTAAGAAGCGTCCAGTGAAAACAACCATTGGTTATTAGTCTTATATAACCCGCCAAATCCTGCATTGTGAAAGGGACCAAACCGTAATCCTAAATCACCATCCGGAACCATGTAGGTATAGTGAAATTGAAAATTGACCATCTTATCGCCTTTGGGGCGCGCTTTTTTATCCTGAGCAGAGGCTGTCAGTGCAGTAGCAATGGTTATTAGAAGAATATAAATACGCATAGTTATCGGTCAAAAATACACACAATTCTGTATTTACAAGGTGCGAGGATTCTTTTTGCATATCATTCATCCCACCACACGTAAATAAACTTAATTAAGGAGATTGGTAGAACTGTAATGAAGAGGTGAATACCAATAATTCAGTTGCATACATAACAATTTAGCAAGATTTAGTCCCTATTGCCGAAAATTTGTATAAAAGTGTAATTTCGCTGCCTATTAAACACAAAATTGTTCGGGCTTTTGACGTTGAATACGCTGAAAGATCGGTTTAAATTAACTAAAAACTCTTAGATAAATAAATGAAAATAGCTGTAGTAGGAACAGGTTATGTAGGATTGGTTACAGGAACCTGTTTTGCAGAAGTAGGAATTGATGTTACCTGTATTGATATTGATCAAAAGAAAATAGATAACTTGAACAAAGGGATTCTTCCCATTTATGAGCCGGGTTTGGAAGAGATGGTTACGCGAAATGTTGAAGCGGGCCGTTTACATTTTTCAACAAGTCTTAGGGATAGTATAAAAGGATGTGACGTTGCTTTTATAGCTGTGGGAACACCACCGGGTGAAGATGGAAGTGCTGATTTAAAATATGTATTGGGAGTAGCTCGTGAAATTGGTGAGAACATTAACGACTATATTGTAGTAGTAACCAAAAGCACTGTACCAGTGGGTACAGCGGTAAAGGTAAATGAGGCTGTAAAAACAGCATTGGATCAACGTAACTCTAACATTGAATTTGATGTGGCCAGTAACCCTGAGTTTTTGAAAGAAGGAGCTGCCGTTGATGACTTTTTAAGACCAGATCGCATTGTTGTAGGTATTCAATCGAAGCGGGCTGAAGACATTATGCGTAAACTCTATAAACCATTTTTGCTCAATGGTCATCCAATTATATTTATGGATATTCCTTCGGCTGAAATGACAAAGTATGCAGCGAATGCTATGCTGGCCACAAAAATTAGTTTCATGAATGATATCGCAAACTTGTGCGAAATCATGGGGGCGGATGTGAATTTAGTGCGCAAAGGAATCGGAAGCGATCCTCGCATCGGTAACAAATTTATATATCCGGGGATCGGTTATGGTGGATCGTGTTTCCCTAAAGACGTGAAAGCACTGATTAAAACGGCTGCTGAAAATGGCCATAAAATGCGTATTCTGGAAGCTGTTGAAGATGTAAATGAGGATCAGAAAACTGTGCTCTTCACCAAAATACTGAAACAATTTAACGGCCAGCTAAAAGGTAAAACATTTGCCTTGTGGGGACTTTCATTCAAACCCAAAACGGACGACATGCGTGAAGCACCTTCTCTGGTAATCATAGAGAATCTTTTAAAGGCGGGAGCAAACGTAAACGCCTTCGATCCTGTTGCCATGCATGAGGCAAAAAAGATGATTGGCGAACAAATTAATTATTGCAAAGATCAGTATGATACGTTGATTGACGCAGATGCATTGTTGATTGCTACAGAATGGCCTGAATTCCGTTCTCCTAACTTTAATGTGATGGGTAAATTAATGAAATCCAAAACCATTTTTGATGGTCGCAATATTTACGATATAGAAGAGATGAAGGAGTTAGGGTTTACTTACCATTGTATCGGTATCAGAACCACTAACTAAAAAGACGTTTCAATAACTATTTTTTCTTTGGTAACAGGATGAGTAAATGCCAATCTTGTTGCACATAAAGCAATGCCTCCATCCTGTAACGGCTTGGGGGCATTGTATTTTACGTCACCCACTATCGGATAACCAACCTTTGCAAGTTGGGCGCGTATCTGATGTTTGCGGCCCGTGTGTAACGTAATTTTAAGTTTTGCGTTTTTGCCCTGCATTCCAATTACCTCATACTCCAATTGCGCCCGCTGACTTCCTTTCACTTCCTTATCAAACGCTTTGGTCATTCTGCGATTGTCATCTCTAAGCAGGTAATGTGTGAGCATTGCTTTTGTTGGAGCGGGTGTACCGTTAACAAGGGCCGTATATATTTTCTCTACATCCCGTTGTTTAAATGCTTCGTTCATACGAACCAAAGCTTTGCTGGTTTTGGCCAACAATACAATACCGCTTACCGGCATATCCAACCGATGAATCACTCCCAAAAAAACATCTCCGGGTTTTTGCTTTGAAATTTTAATGTATTTTTTTACCTGATCTTCTACCGATACAGGCTTGCCCTCTTCAGGTTGTACAGGCTCCCCTGCTCGTTTATGAACAGCAATCAAATGATTATCCTCGAAAAGGATGTGCAAATGTGATGTGTCGATGTACAAATGAATTTCTGTTTAAATTTCAATAGTGCGAAGGAACTTCCATACGTTATTTCTTTATTAACTCAACCCGCCCACAGCCACCTTCGGCCATTCTACTTCTTAGAGCTCAGGCAGCTTGCGCAACCGACTCCCCGAACTCTGTCATAGTTGCCTTCGTTCTATAGCTATCAGACCCGCTGAGGCAGCTAACCGTAATTCCCTTAGCACTTAATTTCTCAATTCCTCAACATCATCAAATCATCTCATCTGCTAATCTGCACATCAGTACTGCTCTTTCTCATTCGGAAAATCAACGGATTTTACATCTGCTACATATTGTTCAACCGCTCCTTTAATCTCATCATACAAATTGAGGTAACGTCTCAAAAACTTAGGAGAAAACTCTTTATTGATTCCTAACATATCATGACTTACCAATACCTGTCCATCCACACCCGACCCTGCACCAATTCCGATAATGGGAATTTTAACGGATTGAGCCACCTGTGTTGCCAGCTTTGAAGGGATTTTTTCCAATACAATAGCAAAACATCCGGCCTCTTCCAGCAATTTCGCATCCTGAATAAGCTTCAGTGCCTCTACTTCTTCCTTTGCTCTTACTTCGTATGTACCGAATTTATAAATACTTTGGGGTGTGAGTCCCAAATGGCCCATCACAGGAATACCCGCTGTTAAAATCCTCTTAATCGACTCCACCACCTCTTCTCCACCTTCCAGCTTGATAGCATGAGCCTCGGCTTCCTTCATAATCCGAATAGCAGAAACGAGCGCTTCTTTTGAGTTACCCTGATAAGATCCAAATGGCAAATCCACAACAACAAGTGAACGTTTCACTGCTCTGATGACGGATGCTGCGTGCGAAATCATTTGATCCAACGTAATGGGCAAAGTTGTTTCGTACCCATGCATTACATTGCTGGCTGAATCACCTACCAATAATACATCAATTTTAGCATCATCATAAATGCGTGCCATTGAGTAATCGTAAGCTGTAAGCATGGAGATTTTTTCACCACGCACTTTCATTTCCTGTAAAATATGGGTGGTTATTTTTTTGATTTCCTTATAGGTGCTCATGTATAAAGGTTTGTTGTCAAAGGTATACAAACCTTTGGTGAAGACAAAGCAACCAATTTTGAGTATAATCGCACTACAGTATTAACCGGCATGCGTTTTTTTTTCTGTATTCTACTATTTGGAGTATGTGTATCCTGTGACAATACGTTGCAGGTATACGGAGATGACTACGTTGAAACGGCAGTGATTTATGGCGTAATTGATATGATTCAAGATTCACAATTTGTGAGAGTTAATAAAACATTCCGTAATACCACCGCTGCTGCCGAAGCACTCAGCATATATGATTCACTTTGTTTTGAGGAGGTAAAAGTTGAACTTACCTTTTTGCCTGCTAACCAAACGGTAACGCTTGAACCCATAGCACGTCCGGGAATCTCTTCCAATCGCAGAGATATCTTCGCTATTTCAACCAACCAATGTGATCTCAATGCTGAAAAAGTGAAGCTTACCGTAACTAACGCACAAACAGGAAAGCAATTTTCAGCCACCCAGAAGATAATCTCTCCTCCAGTGTTTTCAAGGCCCATGCAGTTGCAATTTTCATCTCAACTGAATATTATAGGGTTTACCTATTCGAACGGGAACTCCTATAACGGTACAGTAAGGATGTATTATACCGAAAACAATGGCTCAGGTAACGTTGAGAAATTCTTTGATTATCCTATTCCCCGTTCGACATTATCAGGCGGATTGCATATTGAGGTAAAGGGACCCGATTGGCTCTACTCTGCCATTACCATATTAGGGAATGGTAATGGGATCTCCCGGAAGTTGACAAGTTTCAGTTTTTATATATCGGCAGAAAGTGAAGATATGGATGCGTATCAGCAACTACGGATTCCCTCCATACAAATTGTGCAAAAAAATCCGTTGTACACCAATATTGAAGGAGGTATCGGTTTGTTTACAGTGAGAGGGTCCGCTGAACAAAAAAATGTACCACCAGATGCCGGCATGAAACTCTTACTCAAGCAAAAACTTAACATCGATTCTTAATATACTAAACAAACAGAATACTCCTATATTCGCACCTTTATGAACGTATTTAAAACCTGTGTACTTTTACTCTCAATCTGTTGTTTGGGAGCTTGTAAAAACGATATTGAAATTAACGCCCCTTGGCAGGAAATTCCTGTAGTGTATGGCTTATTAGATGTTAACCAAACTACGCAATACATTCGTGTTCAAAAGGCATATCAAAATGCAATCAACCTTACCACTGCAGAAGGAGCGCAGATAGGTGATTCTTTATTCTTCAAGGATATAACCGTTAAGGTTAGAAACAGTTACAGCGAAAGTATTCTGACAAAGGTTGATACCTTCTCGAAGGAATCAGGTTTTTTTGCAAGCGATGCTAACTTTTTGTATCGGGCAAATATGAGCCTTGACCCTGCGCAGACTTACACCCTAGAAATTACCAGTAATGAAACGGGCAAAAAATACACTGCTCAAACACAACTCGTTGGAAAATCAAACATCAGTATAGCAGCTAACTACAAATTTTATATTCGACCCTATCTTGATTTTAACCGTATAAACTTCCCTTTTCAACCAGCCTCCAACGGATCTGTGTTTGATATCCTGATCCGTTTTAAGTATAAAGAATATCCAACCGGTAATCCTTCAGCATTTGTGGAAAAAAACATTGATTACCTGCTTGAAAAGAACATCACATCGGTTCCTGCTTCCGGCAAAACCTATAATCCTTATACAAGGGATTGGATTTTCTACATCAAGAGTAACTTAGTGGCCAATGGTGCCGTTAGACGGGAACTTATTCAGGTTGATTATGTAGTAATAGCAGGCAGCAAAGAGCTGAAAGATATTATTGACCTAAGTAAACCGAGTGCCGTAATTGTACAACGTAAGAAGGACTACTCCAATATCAACGGTGGGCTGGGCATCTTTAGCAGCCGCAGTGAAACTGTAAGAAGCAACGTTCCTTTCCAGGACGATTCAAGCAAAATTTACCTCATAAAGGACCTTCCTAACTTCATTTATTAAGCCTTTCCTGTCGGTAAACTGACAAATTGTACAGGTAAACGCTTCAATCCTTCGTCTTTTGTGTCACACTTGCGGGCAAAAACTGCCATTTCCCGTTTGGCACTGTCATTGATAAATTGTGTTTAATAAAATTTATCAAAACAAACGACTATGAGTAAAATTATTGGAATCGACTTAGGAACTACGAACTCCTGCGTTGCTGTTATGGAAGGTAACGAGGCAGTAGTAATTGCCAACAGCGAAGGACGCAGAACTACTCCTTCCATTGTTGCCTTTTTGAAAGATGGAGAACGTAAGATTGGTGATCCTGCAAAACGCCAGGCTGTTACCAACCCAAAAAATACAATCTATTCAATTAAACGTTTTATGGGACATACCTTCAGTGAAGTTGAAGGCGAAACCAAACGTGTACCATATTCAGTAGAAAAAGGTGATAATAACACGCCTCGAGTAAACATTGACGGGCGTATGTACACCCCACAGGAAATTTCGGCTATCATTCTTCAAAAAATGAAGAAAACAGCTGAAGATTATCTCGGTCATGAAGTTAAAGAAGCGGTAATCACCGTTCCTGCATATTTTAACGATGCACAACGTCAGGCTACCAAAGAAGCCGGAGAAATTGCCGGTTTAACCGTAAAACGTATTATCAACGAACCAACCGCAGCTGCATTGGCTTACGGTATGGATAAAAAAGGGATTGACCAGAAAATCGTAGTATTTGACTGCGGTGGAGGAACACATGACGTTTCTGTATTAGAATTAGGCGATGGCGTATTTGAAGTAAAATCAACCGATGGTGATACTCACTTGGGTGGTGATGACTTTGACCAGGTTATCATTGATTGGTTGGCTGACGAATTCAAAAACGATGAAGGAATTGACTTACGTAAAGACCCAATGGCTTTGCAACGTTTGAAAGAATCAGCAGAAAAAGCCAAAATTGAATTATCAAGCTCAACTCAAACTGAAATCAATTTACCATATATCATTCCTGTGGATGGTATTCCAAAACACTTGGTAAAAACTCTTAGCCGCGCCAAATTCGAACAATTGGCCGACTCTCTAATCAAACGTACCATTGAGCCTTGTAAAACTGCATTGCAAAATGCAGGATTATCAACCAGCCAAATTGACGAAGTTATTCTGGTAGGTGGTTCTACACGTATTCCTGCTATTCAGGCTGCTGTAGAAGCATTCTTTGGCAAAGCTCCTTCAAAAGGTGTAAACCCTGATGAAGTAGTTGCTTTGGGTGCTGCGATTCAAGGTGGTGTAATGACCGGTGAAGTAAAAGACGTATTGTTATTGGATGTTACTCCGCTTTCATTGGGTATTGAAACCATGGGTGGTGTAATGACCAAATTGATTGAGTCTAATACCACCATTCCCACCAAACGTAGCGAAACCTTTAGTACAGCC
>JAZKGH010000209.1:7240-13166 GCA_040386055.1 Bacteroidota bacterium | reverse complement strand
AATAATTCCCCCGGCCGAAAAATTCGGATAGAATACAGCATTGGTAATAGGTTGTTCACCTGTTTGCCGCACAATTCCCTGCTGAACCCTGATCTGGTCCAGAAAGGTTAATTTATTGAAATTAATAGTTTTTTGATAGAGTCCAGCTTGTACTCCAAGTCTCATTGTTAGGGCCTTACCTAATATAATTTGATAGGAATACATTCCACTAAAGGATACGGTTTGCAATGTTCCGACCCCGGCTTCATCAGCTGTGGCAATAAATCCGACTCCTCCGTTCAATACATCGTAATGTTCGTCATAGGATGCTGAAAATGTTCTGAAAGTACCTGAAATCGTTGGCCATTGGCTTCGGTAGTTGAGCACCGCGCGGCCTACATTTGAGCCTCCAGCAAAAGCGGGATTTGTATATATAGGATTAGCATAGTATTGGGAAAACTGTGGGTCCTGAGCCCAAGCCGTCCCTACACTGAGGATTAACGCTAATATGTATATATAGATGCTGTGTAGTACAGCAATTTTTACCTTCATTTTTATGTATCGTGTGTTATAGAATATTATTATATCTAACTCCTATAGCATGGTGTATATTTCTCAAACTTTTTATTAATTATTAATTCATCAAATCATTTGTAATGCACATACAATTAATTTGTTTTGTTTAACGTTTAGTAACGTGGAATTAATAACTATACAAAGTTCCAATTATAAGCATTTTATTTTTTGATATGCAACAACATTTTTCAAAAACGGGTATAAAAGCAAGAAACTTGCTTTTGATACTTCTATTTCATGGGGTTTATTTATCGGTAACCGCTGCTGAAATAATTACACCTGTTTCACTTAAGTGGAACGTTGCATCAGATTATCTCATGCAAAATAAAATCTATCCCAGATTTTACTCATTTGAGAATGCGGTTTACAACAAGCAGAAATATGGTGCTTTGCCCATCTTTTCTAAAAGTCTTCCCATCACCGGTGATCAGCAGATTCAAGTGGAGTTACGAGATGTAGTATATGAAACGTTGGTAGACGGAGTTGACTTTCAGGATAAAGGATTGTTAAAGAGCGAGTTTATTATTGAGCATGAAGTGGGATACAGTCAAAAAAGTGCTTTATTGATGGTACAGGTGGTTCCGGTTCGTTTAAACAAAATGACAGGAAAAACGGAGCAATTGGTTTCATTTAATCTTGTTGTTAGGAGTAATGGAGGTATTAGAACCAATGTTATTTTAGGCAAAAAAACATTTGCTTCGAATTCTGTGCTGGCATCAGGTGAGTGGATCAAAATCGGAGTCAACAAAACAGGAATGTATGCACTCTCTAAAAGTTATTTGAAAAACGCGGGCTTAAATATTGATGCAATCGACCCCCGCACGATTAAGATATATGGGTTTGGTGCAGGCATGTTGCCACAAAAAAACAGTGAATTCAGATATGATGACTTGCCTGAAAATGCAATATTGGTAGAAGGTGAGTCGGATGGTGTGTTTAATGAAAACGATTTGGTAATTTTTTACGGGAAAGCACAACAAGATGTTTGGCGCTATAAAACGACTGATAGCAGATACGAACACCAAACAAATATCTATTCAGATGTGAGTTATTATTTTATAACTTATGGTGGCGTGCAGGGGAAGCGACTTGGACAAGCAGCATCAGTAGGAGCTGCCAATACTCAGGTTAACGAGTTTGATCAGCTGTATGCATACGAACAGGAATTATATAATCTGATTAAATCGGGAAGAAGATGGATGGGGGAGGAATTTAATCGGATCACCACCTATAATTTTCCGGTTAACATGGGTTCAATAAATACTGCCGAACCATTGTATATAAAATCATCTGTAACAGCTCATAGTTATACACCAAGTTCATTCTCGGTATCGGTAAATGGGAGTTCCATTATTTCACATAGCCTGCCGGCTGTAATTGCCAATTTTGAATATCCTTATGCAACAGATATTGATGCGTTGAAATCAGCTACAACATCTGTTTCATCAGCGGCAGTTAATGTGAGTTATACGTATAATGTTCCAGTTCCCGGCTCTATCGGCTGGCTTGATTATTTTGAATTGCAGAGTCGTAATTTTCTAAATCAAACGTCATCTACAATAACTTTTCGGGATGCCAGAAGTATAGGAGTTGGTAAAATAAGTCAGTTCAATATTACCTCAGGGGTTAAAGTAAATGTATGGGATATAACCGAAGCAACAAACGCTACTAATCAGTTAGTATCTCAAGTGGGTAGTATTTTTTCTTTCACCACAACTACCGATTCATTAAAGGAATTTGTGTCGTTCACGGGACAACAATATTTGGAACCCATTTCAGCAACAAAAATGGGCAATCAAAATCTGCATGGATTACCTCCTGCTGATTTATTCATTATTACCCATCCTGCCTTTATCAATGAGTCGCAAACATTGGCGCAGTTTCATACTTCACATTCCAATTTGAGGGTACATGTGGTAACCGTTGAGCAGATTTACAATGAATTTTCTTCGGGTTCTCAGGATGTGAGCGCCATTCGTGATTTTATAAGAATGTTTTACAAAAAAGCGGCAAATGCACAGGATATGCCTAAGTACATAACCTTATTCGGTAGAGCATCGTATGATTATAAAAACAGAATTGCAAAGAATACCAATTTTGTTCCCACCTATGAAAGCATTGAATCATATGATCCGGTAGATACTTATAATTCGGACGATTACCTGGGTTTATTGGATGATACTGAAGGGAAATGGGATTCAAATGTGGATAGTAAGGAATTGCTTGATGTTGCAATTGGTAGATTACCGGCTCAGGACAATACCCAAGCTGCGAATATGCTGAACAAGATTTTTAACTACGTAAATAATCCGGTATTTGGCGATTGGAAAACAAAGCTTGTATTTGTGGCAGATGATGAAGATAGCAATATTCACCAGAATCAGGCAGACCAAATGGCCAATAATGCTATCAGCAAGTTTAAAAACTACAATGTAAAAAAGATATTTATTGATGCATTCAAAGAAGAAAATACTGCCGGAGGTGCTCGTAATCCGGATGCTCAGGCTGAAATTGTTCGTTCAGTAGAGCAAGGGGCAATGATTGTAAATTATACCGGACATGGTGGTGAAGTAGGTTGGGCCGGAGAACGAATTTTAAATACGGATGATATTCAGCGTTGGGGCAACGGGAATAAACTTCCCTTATTTGTTACGGCCACTTGTGAATTCAGCAGGTTTGATGATCCAGAGAGAACTTCGGCCGGAGAAATGGTATTGTTGAACCCTAATGGTGGTGGAATTGCTTTATTTACAACAGTGCGTTTGGTTAATTCGGGCTCTAATTATGCATTGAATCAATATTTTTACAATAGAGTAGGATTAGATTCTGCAGCAGCCTTAACTCCGCTGAGATTAGGAGAGATCATGCGGCTTACGAAAAATGATTATTTGGCTAATGATAAGAATGAGCGAAACTTTACCTTATTAGGTGACCCCGTTATTTACCTGGCCTATCCGAAAAACAGGGTAGTAACTACAAGTATCAACAATCAAGCTGTTGCTACTATTCCTGATACTCTCAGAGCCTTTGCAAAGGTAACCATCAGTGGAAAAATTACAGATATTCAGTATAATACTTTGGCCGGATTCAATGGCATTATTTATCCTACCGTTTATGATAAACCCTCTACATACAGGACTATTGCAAATAATACAGGTGTTAATGGAAGCTTTCCTGTAGATTTTACTATGCAGAACAATGTTATTTACAGAGGAAAAGCATCTGTCGCAAATGGTCTTTTTTCGTTTTCATTTGTAGTACCTAAGGATATTTCGTATGAAATTGGGTATGGGAAAATAAGTTATGAGGGCGATAATGGCACGAGCGATGCAATCGGGTATTTTAACAATGTGATAGTGGGAACAACCTCTGACAGCATCCCCCCGGACAATTTGGGCCCGGAAATGAAATTATTTATGAATGATGAACAATTTGTATTTGGAGGAGTCACAAACGAAAATCCCACATTAATCGTTAAGCTGAGGGATGAGAATGGGATTAACATTACCGGAAGAGGCGTAGGCAGAGATATTTCAATGATTTTAAATAATAATACGACCAAAAATGTAGTGCTGAATGATTACTATCAAGCAAAAACGGATAGTTATCAAGAGGGAGAAGTGAGATTTAAGATGAAGGATTTGCCGCAAGGTAAGAACATGCTGAAAACACGGGCGTATGATGTCTACAACAATTCATCTGACGCGATGCTTGAGTTTGTGGTAGCCAGTTCTCAGGAAATGGCCCTGCAGCATGTACTAAATTATCCGAATCCGTTTACAACAAACACTACCTTTCATTTTGATCATAACAAAGTGGGAGAGCCAATTACTGTGCAGGTGCAAATTTTTACCATTAGTGGGAAGCTGATCAAAACCTTACAAACGGATGCTGTGACGAATGGCAACCATTTTGACCAGTTGAACTGGGATGGAAGGGATGATTACGGTGATAATATTGGTAAGGGGGTATATGTATACAAGGTAAAAGTTAAGTCAAATACCGGTAAGAGTGCAGAGGAGTTCCAGAAAATGGTGATATTGAATTAATTTTCAATTCCCAACTATCCGTTTATTTTTGCGCGGTTGAGCGAATTTTTAAAAGACACATGACAATAAGAAAATTATATTTAGGAGCGGCAGGTTTAGTAAGCGTTTTGGGAGCAACCGCTCAAATTAGTACAGGACAGTTAGACGGACGACAGAATACCATTACAACGGCAGTGCCGTTTTTAATGATTACTCCGGATGCCAGAGCAGGTGCAATGGGAGATGCCGGTGTTGCTACACCTAATGATATGAATGCCATTCACTGGAATACATCCAAGCTCGCTTTTATGGAAAAAAATGGTGGTGTTTCAGTGTCTTACACTCCCTGGTTACGTCAATTGGTACCGGATGTTTCCCTTTCATATCTTTCTGCATATGGAAAGATTAATGAAAAATCAACCATTGGTGGATCACTAAGATATTTTTCCCTCGGTGAAATTCAGTTTACAGATATATCGGGACTTCCGATGGGTAATTTTAACCCGAATGAATTAGCGGTAGATTTAGGATATTCTCAGAAATTATCGGATCAGTTTGCTGTTGGTATTGCCTTTAGATATATCTATTCAAACCTTGCAGGTGGAGCAACCAATATTGCCGGTATTAAAGCGGGACAATCATATGCGGGAGATATTACAGCTTATTACCGTAATAAGACAAAATACAAAGGGTATAAATTAAACTATGCATTTGGAGGAGCTATTACCAATATTGGTGCAAAGGTCACTTACACAACTGCTCAGCAAGAAAATTTTATACCGGTTAACTTACGTTTAGGTACCTATTGGCAAATTGAAATTGACAAATACAATAGCATTGCTGCTACTGTAGATTTCAATAAATTGTTAGTGCCAACCCCTCCAAAATATGCACAGGATGCAAATGGTAAATTTATTTTCGACTCAAATAATGAAAAAGTTATTGAGAGTGGAAAACCCAATAATGTTCCGCTTGTGCAGGGTATGTTGCAATCATTCAGTGATGCTCCGGGAGGATTTAAAGAAGAATTGAATGAAATTAATATTTCTGCCGGATTGGAGTATTGGTATGATAAACAATTTGCCCTTCGTGCAGGATATTTTCATGAGAATCAATACAAGGGAAACCGTAAATACCTTACCATGGGAGCAGGATTACGTTACAACGTTTTTGGATTGGATGTTGCCTACCTGATTTCATTTCAACAACGTAATCCATTGGATAATACCCTCCGTTTTACCTTATCATTTGATTTTGATGCATTCAAAAAACAAAAAGAAGGCGGCAACGAAAACAAAGAGAATGGCGTGTTTGAAGCACCTGCAAATTAATCGGATATGCGT
>JAZKGH010000209.1:0-7230 GCA_040386055.1 Bacteroidota bacterium | reverse complement strand
GACTGAGTGAAGGCTATGACTTATGGTTAGGTGGGATTCAAATTCCACATACCAAAGGAGCCGTAGGACATTCAGACGCAGATGTATTGTTACATGCAATTTGTGATGCTGTTTTGGGAGCTCTTGCATTAGGCGATATAGGCAAACATTTCCCAGACACGGATGCACAATACAAAGGAATTGATAGCAAATTATTGTTGGCTCATGTGATGACGCTTGTTCACGAGAAAGGATATAAAGTAGGAAACATAGATGCCACGTTATGTCTGGAAAAACCCAAAATTATGCCGTACGTAGATCAAATGCGTGCTTGTATTGCTGATATCTGTAAAGTAAGTGTAGATGACATTTCAGTGAAAGCTACAACCAATGAAAAGCTTGGCTATATAGGCAGCGAGGAAGGTGTAAATGCTTACGCGGTAGCTTTAATGCTTAAGCAATAACCTCAACCAACGATTCTAATTTCATTCCTCTTGATCCTTTCATGAAAACATTTTTATGCATGAGAGGATGCTCTGTTAATGCAACAACAACTTCTGCCGTTGTTTTGAATTGTCTCATGCCATCAGCTTGTTGCCTGGCAAATTCTTCTCCCACCAACCATACCTGTTCTAAGTTCAACCCCCTGCAAAAAGCAATCATATTCGCATGTTCCTGAGCGGCATAATCACCCATTTCAAACATATCGCCTATGATGGCAATTTTGTGGTTGAAAGGCATGGCTGCGAAGTTTTTCAGTGAGGCCTCCATACTGCTCGGATTGGCGTTGTATGCATCAAGGTAAATTGTGTTATTTACTTTTTTGATAACCTGTGACCGATTGTTTGTGGGCTCATAGTTCTCAATACCCTCTTTAATCAATTGCTCTTTCATTCCAAAATGTTGACCGATGCAAACAGCTGCCATAATATTATCGAAGTTATAGTCACCACTTAGGCAGCTTATGATTGGAACTGATGAGTGACCACCATCAACAGCATATGTAAATTCGATTTCCGGACGAAGCGATGTGGCCGTTCCAATGCAATTCGCTTGAGCATGTCTGTGTTCATCATTTGCGGCATACGTTATCATCTTTGTGAGCCGCGAAGCCATACGCATCAACCACTCATCATTGGCATTCACAAAGGTAAGTCCATCGTTTTTGAGCAGATAATAATATAGTTCACTGTTTGATTGAGCGACCCCTTCAATACTTCCAAATCCTTCCAAATGATCTTTGCCATTATTGGTAATCAACCCTAAATCAGGGCACGCGATTTCACATAGTTCAGCATTCTCACCAATATGATTGGCACCCATTTCAATCACGGCAATTTGATGTGTACTATTCAGCATCAGTAATGTAAGCGGAAGACCAATGTGGTTGTTGAAATTTCCGGGCGTTGCCAGAACCTTAAATTGTTTGCTAAGTACAGAAGTGATTAGTTCTTTTGTCGTTGTTTTTCCATTCGAACCTACAATTGCAATCACCGGAATATTAAGTTGTGTACGGTGAAATTTCGCCAATTTTTGTAAGGAGTGCAATACATTATCTACAACTATATACCGATCGTCTTTTTGATATTGGACGTCATCAATAACAGCATAAGCAGCACCTTTCGTTAGTGCTTCTGCCGCAAAGGCATTGGCGTTAAAGTTTGGACCTTTCAATGCAAAGAAAACTGAGCCTTCCCTAATCTTACGGGTATCAGTACTTATAGATGGGTATTGTGTAAAAATTTCGTAAAGCTGTTCAGCGGTCATTTTAAGAATTTATTAAGTGCGCCCTGCAAATTATTGGTGTATCTTTACAATAACAAATAATCCCGCATGAAAAGACTTATACTTATCCTCAGCCTGCTCAGTACATTTGTTGTAAATGCCCAATCCTACAAATTTTATTATTCGAATAGTCCTAAGTTTTTGAATGGAGCAGATACGCTCAAATTCCCTTTCACTGGAGGTGTCAATACGCCCCAATTTTCAAATATTGATTTGAATGGAGATGGCCGGAAGGATTTATTTGCATTCGACCGGTCAACTGGAAGAGTACTATGTTTTCTAAACTTACCCGGTGGTTATGAGCATACGCCATTTTACGAGCAGAAATTTCCTTTTTTACAATCGTGGGTTTCGTTACGTGATTTTAATGGTGATGGGAAGGAAGATATTTTTACAGAAGTTATTGATAACAGGAAATATCTTCCTGATACAACTAATCCTGTTGGCTCATCCAATGGAATTCGTATTTTGGTTAATTCGGGTGGAAGTAATTTGTCTTTTAAGCCAATCGGCAATGAAGTGAAGGATACCGGGAGAAGCCCTGAAGGTTATGGCCTTCCACCTAATTATCCCGGCTTTAATTATGCCGATAGGATTTTACAAGCCAACAGTATTGATATCCCTTCTATTGAAGATATGGATGGAGATGGAGATGTCGATATCTTGTGTTTTCAAAGCAGTGATTTCAGTCCTCAGTATATTGAGAACTACAAAACCAATCCGTTTAATATTCAATATCCGGCCGATAGCTCACGTTTTTTAGTAAGAGATTTATGTTGGGGAGGCATTCAATTTAATGCTAATGCCGGAACGAATACATTCAATATTAACATGAGAAAAGATCAATTATCCTCTTGTTATTACCGCTTGTATCCAATGCAAAAAACGGCACAAATAAAACATGCAGGAACATCCACATTGATGCTTGATATAAATGGTGATGGCGTTAAAGACATGATTTATGGGGATATATTATTCAATTCGTTGATTGCGTTAATTAATGGGAAGAATCTACATCCGTTTGGACATGATTCAATTGTTGCGCAGGATTCTATTTTCCCTAAGAATACCACAGCTTTCAATCATATCAATTTCCCGGCTCCGTATTATGTTGATATGGATGGTGATGGTATTAATGAGTTGCTGGTTACAACCAACAATACCATTGGGGTTAAAAACACCAACAATGTGTGGGTATATGACAATACCGGAACCAATGCCAAGCCTGTATTTGATTTTAAAGGCAATAACTTTTTTCTGTTTAACCAGTCATTGGATTTTGGGGCACGCACCGTTCCGGTTATTATCGATATAGACAATGATGGCAAAAATGATTTGCTGGTAGCAACCAGCGGGGATTATGAACAAACCATGAATGTAAAAGATAAGTTATTGTTCTATCGTAATATCAAAACCAATCAGCAACCGGTTTATATTTTGCAGGACAGTAATTTGCTCTCCCTTACTAATGATACTCCCATTTTAGAAATGCATCCAACATTTGGAGACCTGAATGGTGATGGTAAAAAGGATTTAATCATAGGAAACTCAAACGGAAAGATTGAATACTACTTGAATCAATCAAATGGTTCAACGATAAGTTTTGCAAAGCAAACCCGGACACTGGGCAATATTGATGCAGGTAATAACTCAGCGCCACAGGTATTTGATTTAAATAAAGATGGCAAAAATGATTTATTGATCGGTAACAAAGCAGGGGTGATTCAATATTATAAAAACACAGGAACGGTAACGAATCCAGTATTTGATAATGTGCCAACCATAGACAGTTTGGGGAAAATAATGACCCGCAAAGCCTTTGTGAGCAGCGGTGGGTATAACAACATGGAACCTGATGGATATGCAGTTCCATTTGCTTGCAACCTGGATGGAGATAGCAATACAGTTGAAATGTTGGTAGGAACAAGTAGTGGCGAGGTGTGGGTTTATATGAGTGTTTCAGATTCTATCGGGAAAGTATTTGCCAAGCAGGACCGGCTATTTGCCATAAACCAAACAGATTCAGGCAAAGCAATCAAATTCGGATCACGCTCTGTTCCGTTTGCGGCCAATCTGGATGTTGATGATAAATTAGATGTGCTAATAGGTAATATGGGTGGTGGGCTTAACTTTTTTGCATCCATACCTGCCGGAGGAAATGATGCTATCAATGAAATTATAGAGACCAAAGGAACAATTCTTGTATATCCAAACCCGGCCAGTACAGAGTTGTCTTTCAATACAACAACCCTTCGTGAAGACATGCAATATGAGATAATCAATATTGTAGGTCAGGTATTGCTTTCAGGTGATGTGAATCATTTTTATGCAACACACACCATTGCTACCGAAAGCCTTCAGAATGGAATGTATTTTATTCAGTTAAGAGGAAAGAGTCAGTCGTTTACTGCAAGATTTTTAATTAACAACAGATAAGGCGTTATTTATTCGCCTTATCTATTCGTTGCTTGATAGCTTTCAAGTCTTTTGCTGTACATTTCACCTGATCAAACTTTGCTACTTCAACATGCATCACATCGCTGTTTGCAGCCGATACAAAGAACTTATAACAGTTTTTCTCATCGTATACATTAAACACATACATAACATCAGGGTCTTGTGTGAGAATGGCTTTATTGATTTCATCACGGTCAACTTCTTCCACTTCGTTGCCATAAATAGCCGAAGCATCTTCTTTGCCTTTCATTTGTAAAGTACCCAATTCTACAAGCAGTTTTTTGTTGGAAAGAGTTGTAAGATCTCCGGGATAATTATTTATCATTTGGGAATAGTCAATGTCCTTTTCGTTTTCAGCCTGCACAGCATAATTAAAGTAATTATTCAGCATTTGCACTGCTCTTACCAATTCGGGGTACCAGTCGGTGGTATCTATTGCGTTGCTACAGTAACCTTCTGCAATTATTTCATCCATTTTTGCGCGTTTGCGGTATTTGGTAGAAATAACCAAACCATTGCAGTCATCTTCTGATGAGCATAATTTGGCCTTTATTTTATTCGATTTTTTGCCTCTTGCAAAAGAAAGGAAACTGAAATCACCTTTAGTGTATTTTTTCGTCATACTATCATGCACAAATTCAAACCCGCCATTAAAGGTCCAAAAACGGGATACAGCCTCTTTGATTGATGCATTGTAAGTACTGTCGTTAAATAGTATCACAATAAGTCTTGAGTCCTTAAATTTTTCAATGACATCTTTTTTTACAAATCCAAACTGAGCTTTTACACCTGTAATACATACAAATGCAATCAGAAATAAGGCAATAATTTTTTTCATAATTTGAAGTACTTTAAACCAAAGTAATAAAATAGAATGCATTATTCATAAAAGAAGCCGAATAATCTTCGGCTTCTTTGCTTTAACAGTGTATGTGGTGTCATTTATTTACCAGCGTGTTTTCCAATCCATATTGATGTCCATAGCTGTTTAACGCTTCTCTCAATTGTCTTCTCGCAACAAATATTCTTGTTTTTACTGTACCAATAGGAATGTGCAGGATCTCAGCAATTTCATGGTATTTGAATCCACTGTTGTTCATGGTAAACGGTTTTTTCAAACTCATCGGAAGTTTGTTGATAGCATTTTCTATATCACGCATCACAAAATTTTGATCACTCATGTTTTTTTCAGAGTGATTGATGGAGTCTAGGTAATAATCATTTTCCGTTTGATCAATAAAAGTATTACGCTTCACCATCCTTCGATAGTTATTGATGAAGGTATTTTTCATGATGGTATAAAGCCAGCCTTTTAAGTTGGTGCCATCGGTAAATTTATCCTGGTACATAAAAGCCTTTAACATGGTATCCTGTATCAAGTCATTCGTATCTTCAACGTTACGAGTGAGCTGGTAAGCATAATGTCTCATAGAGTGAGCTTCTTTCTGAACCACTTTTTTGAATTCTATAGCTGTCATAACTGTTTAATCTTTTGTTTTAAATCTTACACAAATTTAAGCAGGTTTTTGGCTATAAATCCTAATTAGTCTGTGAAATTTTTATCAATAAAAGTTAAACAAAATGTAAATGCTTGAAAATCAATAATAAATACTTCAAATTAGTGTTCTGTAATCTATTCTATCACTTGTTATCCTAGTTTTTTAAGTGCTTATAGAGACAAAATGGCTTCTCAAAGCGCGTATTTATGTAGAAATAAAACAATTTACTCTTAAACAAGTTATATTTCTGCAGGAGACTTGGTAAAGTTAGGCATAGAGAAACCTTATAACAATCCTACCTTCGCAGCTTGTCCGTATTATTCATCATGGAAATTTCAGTATCAAGAAAAAGTCATTTTAACGCAGCTCACAGGCTAAATGTGGCGCACTGGACACCTGAGAAAAATAAAGAAGTGTTTGGGACCTGTAATAATTCCAATTACCATGGACACAACTATGACTTTATAGTTACCGTTACAGGAAGAATAAATGAGGAAACCGGCTATCTGATAGATACGAAGATTTTGAAAGACATTATGAAGGAAGAAGTTGAAGATAGGTTTGATCACCGGAACCTGAATCTGGATACAGAAGAGTTTCGTACATTAAACCCGACTGCCGAAAATATTGCGGCAGTTATTTGGAACTTGATTAGAAAAAGACTGGACAATAACTTAAAATTGAACATCAAACTATATGAAACAGAAAGAAACTTTGTTGAATACAGCGGAAATTAAACACCACTTTGAAGAAATGGGAGAAGGCCACGAATCCTTTTCATTGGAAACCCCGATGAGAGAAGATGCATTTGAGTTGGATGATGCGTTAAAAATAGAATTAATTGAGAAACATTTTAAGGAAATCATGCTCATTCTTGGGCTTGATATGACTGATGATAGCTTGAAAGGAACACCTCACAGGGTTGCCAAAATGTATGTTCAGGAAATATTCTCGGGATTAAACCCAAAGAATGCACCTAAGGCCAAATTGTTTGAGAACAAATACCAGTACAAAAACATGCTGGTGGAAAAACAAATTACGTTTCACAGTACCTGTGAGCACCATTTTGTTCCGATTATTGGTAAAGCCCATATTGCATATATTCCTAGTGGAAGGGTAGTGGGTTTATCTAAACTGAACCGAATTGTGAGATATTTTGCACAACGTCCACAAGTTCAGGAACGCATGACGATTCAAATTGCCAATATGCTGAAGGAAGTATTGAGCACAGAAGATGTTGCCGTAATTATAGAGGCGGATCATTTATGTGTGGCCTCACGGGGTGTGAAAGATTTGACCAGCAATACCATTACATCAGAGTATTGTGGTAAGTTTTTGGATTCGAAAACACGTGAAGAGTTTTTGAAGTATGTGACTATGGATAACATGTAAGCCAATCATTTTATGGAAGCCAAAAAAGCTGTAGCATTCTGTACTTCAGCTTTTTTTATGCAACTTCAAAATCGATACGTTTGGTGGTTACCAGTAAGGCTTCACTCTGCAAAATATC
>JAZKGH010000208.1:0-2008 GCA_040386055.1 Bacteroidota bacterium | reverse complement strand
CCGGACACTTTCAAATTAAGCAATGAGGAGTTTTATATCCCATGGCGCAATGCCCAGCTGAATAGCCCTAACTTGAATGCGCAGGGTGACGCATACCGGGCAAAGGTGATCGGTGATGACTTCTACTTTGATATTTGGAACTTCGCCAAAGCAGGCATCACACCGGAGGATATGTTCATTGTTGAAAAGGGCGCCATGGCATTGGTTACGAAAAACCGCTTTGACACTACGCCTTACTATGAAGACGGCACGCCTACGCCTCAATGGCGTTGGAGCGAAGCAAGTGCCGTACTTCCAAACGTGTACTATGATTTCTACATGCAGAAAACGTGTAACGCATCATACAGCGGAACGCAGGAAGATATTGTAACAAACATCAAAGCGAAAGTTCGCTATGGTATTTTCCAGAATCCGTTATCATGTGATATCACATTGAACGGGCAGACCGGAAAAACAACCGGCGTAATTTCGTTGACTAAGGGCACGTATGTTGCTCCATAACATAGCCACGGTTCTGATTTTTTAATGGGGAAGCCTGTCTATTAATTTAGGCAGGCTTTTTTAATTGTAAAATAATTATATTGCAGTCTTAAAACCATTAATTATGCGTATCAAAACACAGGCATCTATTCCGGTATTGTTTTTTGCTGACAATCATGAATCAAATCCATTACACAAGATTAAGAGTGATTTATGTCGTGTGGCTGCAAAAGAGATTTTTAAAAATGTGGAGTTAGTAGATAAAGGGGCGGAAAGCAAAATGTTCCCTGACGAACCTGAAAAGAAAAGGTTTGAAATTTGTTTTACGGCAATATCAGAAGTTCAGCTTACCATTATTGCAGCATGTGTAAGCAAGATTAGAAAATTGGCAAATAATGCAGAAGTTAGTGATTTATTGGATGAAATAAAAAAGCAGTTACTTACTGAATAACAGTTGCCCGGCAAACGCCGGGTTTTCTTTTTACATTTGGTGAAAATAAATCACATGCTTACGTGCCTTCAAAATGCAATTGGCCTAACTAAATCAGAAAACCCATGCTTTACAACCGGGCTCACCGATCTTGAAAAGGCAACACTTAAAAAGTCAAACAGTGGCCTTTATTTGGATGAAATAGAAGGCGGTTTAAGCTGGCAGGCCATTAAAAGTATCGACATTGCCAAAAGCTATTACACACAGGTAACACAGGCAATGGAAAGCGCATTGCAGGCACTGGAAAGCGATTTAGTAACGGCCATTGGGATGAGGTACAACAAAGGCAAGAGAGCCTTTACCGGTCGGATAGGCCAAAAGTCATTCACCCAAAGCCTGAACATTGCAGCAAACTGGCAGGGCATCCGGATAAGGCCAAATGATTACACGGATGCACTTTTCACCATTAACCGGCTTACTGCATCATTCAATGTAAGCGGTACGATTGATTATTTTCTTTACCAGGTACCACAGGACGGGACCGTAGGCGAACTGGTAAAAACATGGGCTGCAAATACCGTAGTAGGCAATAATTGGAGCGAAGTAGCGGCATTTTTACCGGTAATTAATGCATTCATACCGGAGCAACAGCTTTACGATTACTATTTAGTTTATGACCGAACCCAATTGGAAAGCAATGCCCAGGCGAAGAATAACGAAATGTCCTGTAATTGTAGTGGCCAGGTAAACCCTAACGAATGGGTACAAGTGCAAGGTGTTTCATTTGACGGTATGCTTGCAGGCAGCACATTGACTATCTCAAACCTGGTAACGGATAATTTAGCCCATGGCTTTTTGGTGGATATTGAGATCATGTGTAGCAGTTCAACTTTGCTCTGCAAACAGTACAAGGAAAGTGAAGAAATACGTTTCTGCCTCAATTACATGCTCATTTGGCGTACTCAAATGACATTGATTACAAACCTTTTGAACAGCAATGAAACGAGCAGATACACCACTATGAGTAAGGATTTAATGCTGTTGAACCTGAAAATATTTACCGATAAGTACGAGAAGTATGTCAAGTGGCTGCCAACA
>JAZKGH010000207.1:0-2645 GCA_040386055.1 Bacteroidota bacterium | reverse complement strand
TGCGGGAAAGTATACCTGTTTTGTATAAAAGATTGCGGAGCACAATAGCCACTCCATACAAAAGGGTGAAGGGAAACAACAATACCCTTACCAATATCATACACTCGCTAATTGCATGTGAAACAACTGCGCAATATGGTTTTGAAGTTTACCTTTTACTTCTTCCATATCCACTGTATGACCCAATTCCTGTAGCATCGAAGTCACTTGTTTATCATCAATGCCGCAGGGTACAATATGTCCAAAGTAGCTCAGATCAGCATTCACATTGAAAGCAAATCCGTGCATGGTAATCCATCGACTGCAGCGAACACCCATCGCACAAATTTTGCGGGCCTTGGCTTCATCGTCAGCATCCAGCCATACACCTGTATAACCGTCATAACGCTCACCTTTGATGCCATATTCAGCTAATGTGAGAATCACAGCTTCTTCAAGTGTACGCAGGTATAAATGAATATCGGTAAAAAACTGTTCCAGATCGAGAATAGGGTAGCCTACAATTTGCCCGGGGCCATGATACGTAATATCACCACCACGGTTAATAGGATAATAAGTGGCGCCAAGGTCTTTCAACTCTTGTTCATTCACCAGAAGGTTATCAATGGAACCACTTTTACCAAGCGTGTAAACATGAGGATGCTCACAAAAAATCAGGTGGTTGGTGGGGAGCATTTTTGTAGCGTCATCCGGTAATTGTCTGTTAGCAAATTTCAGATCCACCTTTTCCTTGAAAAGTACTTCCTGTTTGTCCCAGGCTTCTTTATAATCAATCAATCCCCAATCAACAAATTTTACGTTCGTGTTCATGTTCCCGTTTAAGCTAAATCTGTTTATAATGGTTTAAGATCGTTTGAAGTGTTTGGTTTGTTGTTTGCAGTTGTTCTTCAATATGTATGTTGTTCATTTCTTAGATTACATATCAATATCATGGAGCTTAGTGACATTTATAATACTTATAATGATACATATTCTTGTTAATAAACATTGAATCCCTTCAGGATTCCTGGCACATCATTCCTGATTTTAACCCGGCTCAATAACCAACACTCTTCAATTCCTTACTCGCTTAACCAACTCTATTAACCAGTCAACTCAATTAACCAATTAACAGACTAGTCACTCAGCGTACTGCTCATTTCTCCTCTACGCAAACTATATTTTTCAATTTTGTTGTACAGATGGCTTCGTTGAATATCAATTTCCTGCGCAGTTTTGGCTACGTTCCAGTTGTTTTTCTTCAGTTTTTCTTCAATAAAAATTTTCTCTACATGATCCTTGAATTCCTGCAGGGTATCATATTTTTCGAAGACACTCTTTTCATTGTTTTGCTGGTTCATCGGACTGGCAAACTTAATAACATCTTCCTCGGTGATTTTGTTTCCGCTCAGGATCACTAAACGTTCAATCACATTCCGCAGCTCACGAATATTTCCGCTATAATGAATCTTTTTCAATTCATTCAATGCTGCGGTGTTAAAGCTTTTACGCGGGATGGCGTTGTCTTCACAAATTTCTTTCACAAAACGCTCAGCCAGTAATGCAACATCATCTTTGCGTTCATTGAGTGAAGGAACATGAATGAGAATCACGCTTAAACGATGGTACAAGTCCATACGGAAGTTTCCTTTTTCAATCTCTTTCAACAAATCTTTATTGGTAGCCGCAATTACGCGAACGTTAACGTCAATATCTTTTTCTCCGCCTACACGGGTAATTTTGTTTTCTTGTAACGCACGTAACACTTTGGCCTGAGCCGAAAGACTCATGTCACCCACCTCATCCAGAAACAAGGTTCCTTCATGTGCCTGCTCAAATTTCCCAACTCGTTGTTTGATGGCAGATGTAAACGCACCTTTTTCATGACCGAACAATTCACTCTCGATGAGTTCGGTTGGGATGGCTGCACAGTTTACTTCGATCAGTTGGTTTTTAGCACGGTTACTTTTTTCATGAATCCAGCGTGCAACGAGTTCTTTTCCGGTTCCGTTTTCACCCGTAATCAAAACACGCGCATCGGTTGGTGCTACCTTTTCAATGGTTTCGTTGATGTTTTGAATAGCAGGGGAGTCGCCAATGATTTCGCGCGTTTTGCTCACCTTGCGTTTCAATACCTTATTCTCAATGACAATTGATTTTTTATCAATGGCATTGCGTAAGGTTACCAGCAAACGGTTTAAATCAGGTGGTTTGGAAATGAAGTCGTAGGCTCCTTTTTTGGTGGCTTCTACAGCTGTATCAATAGTTGCATTACCCGATATCATGATGAACGGAACATCATCGTCCAGTTCGCGTGCTCTGGTGAGCACTTCCAAGCCATCCATTTTGGGCATTTTTATATCGCACAGAACAGCTTCGTATTCTTCGTTCTCTATTTTTTCCAGTCCGCTTTGTCCGTCAGCAGCTTCATCCACCAGGTAACCTTCATACTCAAGTATTTCCTTGAGTGTGTTACGGATGGATTTTTCATCATCAATAATTAATATCTTTCCCATGTATAGCGCTTTTGTATAACAGCTGCAATTAAGAAAAAATTACCACATTGTTATCCTCAAAAAGTTAACAATGCAAAACGAATGAAAATGAGTCAGGCAAGAAAGGAAATGCGATTATTTTCCAAAACCCGCCAACTTGATTTTGGTGAG
>JAZKGH010000206.1:0-4265 GCA_040386055.1 Bacteroidota bacterium | reverse complement strand
AGCGACCTATAACCGGAATGATTTTACGGAACGCAGTACTCGCCAGACTGCCATTTTGTATTTCATGAAAAAGAACTACGAAAAGGCTTATGATTATTATAGTTCATTGGAGCGTATTGCAAGTTCTACTGACAATATCAGGGTGTCATTACTTGGACAAATGAAAACCGCTGCGTTGCTAAATAAAGGAGATACTATTGCGCAAGCGGCCTTTAAATACCTAAATTCAGCTGTTACCCAAAAAGAGGGCACAACTGAAGCGCATCTCTACATTGCCCGATATTACATGAAGCAAAGTATGATAGACTCCGCATTTGCAGAATACCAGATTGTGTTGAAAGAACCTAAAACATCAATGGCAGCAGAGGCGAAATATGCGATAGCCCAAATTCAATCACTTAAAAAAGACTATAAAAAATCGAAGAAAACGATTTTCGAACTGGCTGACAATTATTCGGCTCACGAGTATTGGGTAGCAAAAGGGTACATTTTGTTGGCTGATATATACGTAATAGAAAAAGACCTGTTCCAGGCTAAAGCTACTCTTCAGAGTATTATCGAAAATTATGAAGGAGCTGATCTGAAACAAGAAGCCATTGATAAAATGAAAGCCATCATAGCGGAAGAGGATCGTGTTAAAAAGCTTCAAACACCTCCTGCCGAAAGAGAAGTTCAACCTAATTAAGGATGATTAATATGACAACGAAAGTGAATACAATCAAGATATATATAGTTGCCGCTGTAATGGCAACAGGCTTGCAAACATTTGCACAAGATACACTGCGCACAGATGTGGTAGATGTGGTGAAAGCATTCAAACCGATCTTAAGCGAGTCGATTAAAATACAGAGCAATCCAAATCCGGAAATTCCCGAAACAAAAGTTCCTGTTTTTTCGTACGATGTTCCTGAAAAACGAATGGACGGCCAACCAACATTATATACTATCAAACCACTCTCTTTAGGAACTTCATTATTGCCTAAACTCAAAAACAATTACACTAAGATCGGATATGGCAATTACAATTCCCCTTTGTTTGAAACATATTTGAATACTACCCGCAACAAAAACCTGCAAGCCGGTTTATTCGTAAAACACCTATCGTTTAACCCAAGTGGCGAGAGACAATTCAGCAACAACACAGTGTATGCGTTTGGTAAACGCTTCCTTGGATCAGGAATTTTATCTGCCGATGCAATGTATTATCGCAATGTGGTGAATCTTTATGGTTACGAGTTTAATCCTCCTATGACATTGGCTGCAGCTGCTCCTAACAATAACATCAAACAAAAATTCCAGACCGTTGAAGCCAAAATTGCTTACCAAAATATCCTGAAAGACACTTCAAAATTCAGCTATAAAATGGATGGGGGGTTTTACAACTTTTCGGATGACAGAGACGCAAGTGAAAAGGATTTTAAAGTATACGGAACCTTTGGCAAACGTATTAATGGCAATCCGCTGGATGTAAAAGCCGGTGTTAATGTTACGAACCTAAAAGCCGGAGCACTTGATTACACCCGATCATTTGTTGATGTCAATCCACGTTACAAACTAAACATGGATCAATTGTCAATCAACCTTGGCTTTAACTCTACATTTTTTAATGATAGCAACAAAACAACTTTTTATTTCTTCCCGGTTGCAGAGGCCGGATTAAACCTCATCAAAAATAGTTTAACAGTTTATGTGGGTATTACAGGAAACCTGCAGCGCAACACTTATAGAAGCATTGCTAATGAAAATCCATTTGTTCGTTCTATTGGTTTAAACAATACCATCAATTCATTTGAATTGTATGGAGGTTTTAAAGGTATTATCAGCCCGCAAACATCCTTTCTCTTAAATGCTTCGCTTGCAAATATTCAAAACCTGTTGTTTTATGTGGGAGATTCAAGTAACCTTTATAGCCAAAAAGTTGTTTTTGATACAAGAAGCTCAAGCGTCTTTAACTTCAAAGTAGAACTGAACCATGAATTTGGTAACCAGTTTACAATGGGGTTTGTAATGAATTATTACAGCTACAGCATAAGCCTTCCGGCTCCGTATTCTCGTCCAACTTTCACCACGCAATTAAACCTGGGTTATAATATGGGCGATAAATTTTTGTGGAGAGCATCGGTATACACCATGAACAAACGTGTGGGCGGAGTTATTCTTAGCGATGGCTTAATCACTGAAACAACCCTGAAAGGACTGGTAGACCTTAATTTAGGTCTGGATTATCGCTATACAAAGAATATTTCATTGTTTGTAAACCTTAACAACCTCGCCAACAACCAATACCAGCGCTGGGTTAACCTTCCTGTTTATGGGTTTAATATAATGGGTGGATTGACTGTATCATTTTAAACGGCTGTAAAATAGCCAGGTTTGCCTCTTGCACTGTATGCGGCTATTGTCAAAATGAAGTCAAAGCTGTATGTTGCGGTTTAAATGGCTATGAAAATACCTGCGGATAAATCAATTTGGGACTATATAAAAGACCTGCTTCACCAGCATGATTGTGTTATTGTGCCTGGATTTGGTGGTTTTGTATGTAACCGCGAATCGTCCAAAATAGATCAGGTTTCGCATGTGATTACTCCTCCATCCCGTAAGGTAGTTTTTAACCAGAACCTCAAATCCAATGATGGTTTGTTGGCCGGATACCTTGCTCAACAACAGGGTATCACATACAAAGATGCTATTCAGTTTATAGAAGAAAGCGTTCAGCAAACACTTGATACATTGCAGGAACAAAAACAACTGATGGTTGATTTGTTTGGCAATTTCAGGTTGAATGCAGATGCCAACTATGTTTTCCTCCCCGACAAACGTAATAACTACCTTACAAGTTCATATGGACTTGGTTTAATACAAGCCTCACCTGTTTCTACACGTGCCATAAAAGTGGGTAAAGTAAAGCTCTTTAGAGAGCTCAAAACACCTCAGAAAGCCCGCAAATCACGAAACGTATGGCCGGGTGTGCTAGCCGGAGTATTAGTATTATTGCTGAGTGTGAATGGATATATTTTCTTAAGCGATCATTCCATTTCGGATTTGCGCCTTGGTGGTGAAAATACGATGAATATTACTTCATGGTTTGATTCATTGTTTAACCAAACTGATTCGGCAAAACCTGTTGCTCCAATTGTGGAAGCTACTCCTGCGATAGAAGACAAACAAGAGTTGATACCGGCAGCTCCAGCACCTATTGAGCATCTTGATACTGCAACTCAAGTTTTAGTACATGAAGCAACAACAGAATCAACACCTACTGTAGTGGCAGAAAACAAAAATGAAACATTGGATGCTTATGCTCCTCTGTATGCTTTTGCTTCTCATTTTGCAGCAACACGAGGCACCATTACATTTCCACAGCAGCCCGTTGAAGAAGTTGTTGTTGAAGAAACAGCAACTCCTACTGTTACTCCCAAAGAAACAACTGTAGCACCTATCAATACGGCTCCTATCAAACTTTCTTCTGCTCACTTATCAACTGCTGGAGTTGCTCAAGGGTATTATGTAATTGGCGGAGTGTTTTGCAAAGAGCGTAATGCCAAACGTTTTATCAAACAATTGAATGAGGCTGGATTCACTGAAGCCGAACTCCTTGTGAATGCAGAGATTAATTGCAAACGTGTAAGCTACCACCGTTTCGATAACCGCAGGGATGCAGAACGGTTTTGTGTAGATATCAAAAAAGAAGGCAACCCGGGAGCATGGGTTTTGGCTGCTGAATAATCTCTTCGGGATTATTATATAAAGACGCATAATTATGCGTCTCTACCATCGTATAAAACGATGATCTTGATCTTACGTTTTCATCTTTTTCTTCTTGGCAGAAGGGAACAAAATATTGTTGAGGATCAAACGGTATCCCGGTGAATTAGGATGTAATGCTAAATCTGTGGGGGGTTCTCCTACCTGATGTTGGTAGTCTTCGGGATCATGCCCGCTATAAAAGGTCCAGGTGCCCTTGCCTATGGTTCCGTGGATATAACGTGCTTCACTTAAGGCTTTGCTCTCTCCCATCACCAACACATCACTTTTGATAAACTGTTTGCGGAAAGCAGTTGTTTGACCGTAAAATCCTTTTACCACTTTGGTGTGGTTCTGACATAACATAGTAGGTATCACATCCCATTTTGCCGAGAAGTCAAACAATGTAAAAACATCATTGGATTCATTCACTGCGCGGGTTTCCTGCGTGGCATCTATATATGAATACTCATAGATATAAGGATTCATGATGAGTTTAAAATCTTTGAAAGCAAACGTAT
>JAZKGH010000205.1:1501-2141 GCA_040386055.1 Bacteroidota bacterium | reverse complement strand
CCAAACATCATCCCGGTTTGAATGACCTGATGAAACGCCTTGATTCAGTAAGTATTGAACTTAAAGATATCAGTACCGAAATAGAAACAGTTGCAGAACAATCGCAGGCAGATCCCGAAACGTTGTTGAAAACCGAAGAACGTCTGCAATTGCTGTTCAGTCTGCAGAAAAAACATCGCGCGGCAACCAATGAGGAACTTTTAACCTTACAACGCAAACTTGAAAATGATTTAGCTTCCATTGGCAGTTTGCAAAACGAAATTGCCGATAAACAATTCGAACTTTCACAGCTTACCGAAAAACTTTCCAAAGAAGGGAAAGCTCTTTCCGACAAACGCAATAAATCCATTCCGGTTACTGAGAAAAAAATCAGTGAGTTGTTGAAGCAGGTTGAAATGCCGGATGCTAACATTCAAATTGAAAGCAAACCCATTGAAGGGTTTTCTTCTACGGGAATAGACAAAATACAATTATTGTTTACCGCCAATAAAGGACAATCTTTTCAACCTATCAGCAAAGTGGCTTCGGGTGGAGAGTTAAGTCGTTTGATGTTGTGCATTAAATCGCTCATTGCCGATAAGGTAGCATTGCCAAGCATTGTGTTTGATGAAATCGATACCGGTATCTCGGGTGAGGCGGC
>JAZKGH010000205.1:0-1491 GCA_040386055.1 Bacteroidota bacterium | reverse complement strand
GAAACAGCATTCAAAACATCATCAGGTTATTGCCATTACCCATTTACCACAAATTGCCGGTAAAGCCGATGCTCATTTTTTTGTACATAAAACTACTGATAAAACCAGTACACATACTCATATCAAACAGTTATCCGAAAATGAACGACTGGAAGAAATTGCACGTATGTTGCATGGCGCCAACCCTTCACCCAAGGTATTAGAAGCAGCACGGGAACTTATCGGCTAAAACAATTCTCCTGCAAAGGTTGTACTGAAAGCTAATGAGCTGCTAGCAATTTCAAAAATTCTTTATACCTTCCTCTAAAATTTACGAGGCTGTATGAAAAAATTACTCATTCTGGTTAGCACCCCCCTTTTGATATCTCTTACGCTATTTGCTCAGCAACCTAAATCGGTGCCGCGACCTGTTCCGGCTCCCAAAGGTCCGCCACCGTATGTTTTGAAAAAAGACTACGAGCCGCAAATAGCAGAGATGAACACTAAAATAAGTGCTGCAAATAATGCTGCTGCTGCTGTGCGTAGAAGCATGGAAGGCAAGTTTGATAAAATGGTAGAGCTGGATAGTCAAATGCAACAAGTTCAAGCCATCCTTTCATCTGCCAATTTTCAGATTGCCATGAATGCAGACTCTCTCAAAGAGACCCGTTTGTCGCTGGATGGTATTCAAAAGAAAATGGACGAGAACTTTGCCCGGATGGAGCAAGCTCATTCAGACCTTTCTAATTACGTTTGGATATTGTTTGGCGTATCAATGGCACTTACAGTTGGTGTATTGCTGATACTCATGAGTATGATGAAAAAACGCATGACAACAATGGAAACCATCTTACACCAAAATGAAGAGGTACTCAAAAAAAGTCTTTCACTTGGATTGGAGAAACATCAGAAAGAAATGAAAGATGAAATGCAAAAATCAGAATCGCGTGCGTTGCTTGATATTGCTACACTCAAACGTGAACTTACCCATCAGATTACCCAGCAAAAAGATACCACTAATGCAATGATCCAATCGCTTACCACAAAAATTGAAGCGTTGGAAACACCACCTTCCGAATCCGATGCAGAATCTGCAGGTGAAGTGGATCCGGAATTGGTTATCTAACTATACAGGCGTTAGCAACTGGGCATCCATAGCATGTGTCTGACGCTGTATGCGTCTGACACATGTTAGCCTTCACGATTGACTGTATCGATTGAAAAAGCCGGTACGCAACAGCTCCAATATTCACATTCTTCTTCAAAGGGATTAGAATACCGTACACGTGTTCCTTTACGAATCAGAATACTCTCTCCTGCTTTTACCACCACAGCTACTCCATCCACTTCAAATTGTTTTTGGCCCTTTACCACCATTGTTACCTCATCAAACTGTGGAGTTTGGAATGGTTCACCCCAACCCGGTGGAGCTACCATATGAGCAATTGAAAATCCGTTATCTCCGGAACTTGCCATTCCGTAATGTTCTTCGATGAGTTTACCATCTGTGGT
>JAZKGH010000204.1:11981-35173 GCA_040386055.1 Bacteroidota bacterium | reverse complement strand
TCAGGAAACATTCTACCCTTTGGTAACAACTATGTATTGATTGAGATGCCTTTTATGGAACCCTCACCGAACCTTACGGAAATTCTATTTGCCTTAAATATCAACGGCTATAAACCTGTATTGGCTCATCCTGAACGGTATGTGTATTATGGCATGAATCCTAAAAAATATCATGAATTGTGGGATACAGAGTTATTGTTTCAGGTTAATATCAATTCATTGGTTGGGTATTATTCTCCTCTGGTTCAAAAAACGGCCGAGTATTTAATCGAGCATAAAATGGTGAGCATGATTGGATCTGACACACATGGTATGCGTCATATGCCCGTGCTTGAACATTCACTCAGAAGTTTGAATTACCAAAACATCTGTGCACTTCCCTTGCTCAATAACAGTCTTTAGTTAAACTTCATCTAGCAACTTCGCTAATTCCCTGTCTTTATCCGTAACGGTGTTACCCGCATCATGTGTGGTTAGTTTAACTACTACCCTATTATAAACATTCGTCCATTCGGGATGATGGTTTAACTTTTCGATGCCGTAACTTGCTTTTACCATCCATGCCATAGCCTCGGCAAAGTTTTTAAACACAAATGTTTTGTGCAGTGCATTGTTTTCTTCTTTCCAGTTATTCATGTTTCCAGTGTTTTAAATATTCTTTACTCAACTCTACGTATGATTGTGCATTGCGTTTCACTTTTTCGATATGCGCATCCGACAATTGCTTCACTACTTTAGCGGGGGATCCCATTAAAATGGAATAATCAGGAATCTGCATCCCTTCCGTAACCAGTGCATTGGCCCCAATGATACAGAAATTACCTACAACCGCTCCATTTAATACCGTTGCATGCATGCCCACCAACACATTGTTTCCAAGTGTAGCTCCATGCACAATCGCTCCATGACCGATAATACAATCATCTCCAATGGTAGTAGGAAATCCCGGATCTACATGTACAACTGCATTCTCCTGAATATTACTCCTGTTTCCAACTTTAATGGTATCTCCATCACCTCGCAGCACTGCACCAAACCATACCGAGCATTCATCCCCCAGTGTAACCTGACCGAAGACCCTTGCTGTATCCGCTATCCAAACATCCATTCCTTTTTGAACGGGGCTACTCAATACTTCCTTGATTCTACTCAGATTCATTTTGCGTATTTTTTGATGCAAATTAGTAAAAACAGTTTACGTTATTTGCTAAGATTTATCTGACCATGAAAACAGTATTCATTCATAATATTCAAACCCTATACGGAATCATTGAGGATCGCACCTTAATACAAAAATCAGGTACTGAAATGGGAGTACTCCAATCTATCAATAATGCTTTTGTAGTGATAGAAAATGAAGTGATCGCTTCATATGGAACGTACACTTCCACTACACCCATACCACCAGAGGCAGAGATTATTGATGCACAAGGTGGCCTGGTATTGCCAACATTTGTTGATTCCCATACCCATATTGTTTTTGCCAAAAGCCGGGAAGAAGAATTTGAGATGCGCATCAAGGGTAAAACGTATGAAGAGATTGCTGCTGCAGGTGGGGGCATTTTGAACTCAGCTCGCAAACTGCAACGTATGAGTGAGGATGAATTGTTTGTTGCTGCTTTGAAACGACTCAATGAAGTGATTGCTTTTGGAACAGGTGCTATTGAAATTAAAAGCGGTTATGGGTTAACTGTAGCCGATGAATTAAAAATGCTACGTGTGGTAAAACGTTTAAAGACTATTTCACCCATTCCGGTTAAAGCTACTTTCTTGGGTGCACATGCCATTCCGGCTGAATATAAACAGAACAGAAGAGGGTATCTTGATTTAGTCATAAATGAAATGTTACCCGTTGTTGCTGCCGAAAACCTTGCCGACTATTGTGATGTGTTTTGTGACCAGGGGTTTTTTACTGTCGAGGAAACAGATGAAATATTAACTGCAGCAACAAAATATAATCTAAGAGCAAAAATTCACGGCAACGAATTGGGTTATACAGGAGGTGTTCAAATCGCGGTTCAACACAACGCTTTAAGTGTAGACCATCTTGAATACACAGGTGATGCTGAAATTACTTCATTGCTAGACGGAAAAACAATGCCGGTTGGATTACCGAATTGCTCCTTTTTCCTCGGCATACCTTATGCACCGGGACGCAAAATGATTGATGCGGGACTACCTTTTTGTCTCGCCAGCGATTACAACCCTGGAAGCTCTCCTAACGGCCGTATGAGTTTTGTGGTGGCCTTAGCTTGTATCCAAATGAAACTTACTCCTGAGGAAGCCATCAACGCCACCACTATCAATGGTGCAGCAGCAATAGAGCTGAGTGATACGCATGGAAGTATTACGGTGGGTAAACAAGCAAATCTCATTATTACGAAACCTATTCCTTCGCTTGCTTATATCCCATACGCATTTGGTGTGGATCCGGTTTCCAAAGTATTAATCAACGGAGCAATCTTCACCGGTATCTCATGAGTTATCAGGAAAAATATATTTCGCTTACCATACTCGAAGAAAAAGAATACGAACAATGTTCTTTCAGCAACTGCATATTTGTTGATATTTCAGGTATTAACTTTATTGAATGCTTATTTGAGCAATGCAATTTCAGCAATACCAAAATGCTGAATACCGGCTTTCAGGAATGTGATTTTAAGGAGTGTAAACTTGTGGGCTGCAATTTCAGCAAAACCAAGGAGTTTGGATTTGCCACTCATTTTACCCATTGCAATTTGAGTTACGTTTCCTTTGATCAGAAAAAATTATTTAAGAGTGTATTTAGCACCTGCAATTTAGCCCATAGCAACTTTTCCGAGGCTGATCTTTCTAAAACAATAATGAGGAATTGCGACTGCACAGAAACGGTATTTATGCACACCAACTTAATGGGCGTTGACTTTACAACCAATTACAATTTTTCAATTGACCCTACCCAAAACAACATCAAAAAAGCACGGTTTGCTTCCCATGCCCTTCGCGGTTTGATAGATAGCTTCGGTATTATCATTGAATAATAAAAACACTTTCCATATATTTAACTATGGAAACAACAATGTTACTCGCCAAACTACTAATTGGCATTATTGCAATTTTGCACCTTTACATTCTGGTATTGGAAATGTTTTTGTGGACCACACGAGGACCCAAAGTTTTTAAGAGCATTCCCGCTTCCTTGTTTGAACCGACAAAAACGCTAGCTGCCAATCAAGGCTTGTACAACGGTTTTTTAGCGGCAGGACTTATCTGGTCATTGCGTATTGTAGATGTGCAATGGGCAGCATATGTTGCTACATTCTTTTTAGGTTGTATTGCCGTTGCAGGCATTTATGGTGCAGTAACCGCTCAACGCAGCATTTTATATATTCAAACTGTTCCAGCTGCTATTGCACTTTTGTTGGTTTGGATGTAATAAAATTGGATGCGGGATTATGGATGTTAGATAAGTGATGAGAAATCGCAGTATGGGTCGACATTTATGAAACCTTTCAAAGGACCGGATAGTGTGGGTTGGATGGTTTACCTTAGGCATATTGTTTATTTCAGGGAGGATATAGTTATCCTTTTCCATGTTAAGATATATTGAACCCTTTCAGGGTTGGTATCCACACTGCTATCATAAAAAGGAGCGGAATTACTTCCGCCCCTTTTACTTTGTTTCATAGATTATAGGCTTACTTATTATAAAGTACTTTGTATGAAGATGAACTTCCATTTGCAGATAATACAATGAAGTAAATACCGCCATTGTGTTGTGCTAAATCAATCGTGGTTCCATTGGTTCCCAAAACCTGTGTTTCACGTTCTATCACCACTCTTCCCAACATATCCGTTACCCTCACTTTTGCTTGTGTTACAGGTAATCCGTTCCAGTCAATCATCACTGTTCCATCCTGTGTTGGATTAGGGTATACAGCAAGCTGTACATTTGCAAACACATTTTCAAGTCCCACCTGAGCATGTATAAATGCATCCGACACTGTTTTACAATCAGCCGTGTTTCCAATTTGAACTGTATATGTTCCTGATGCTGTTGATACATGTACTTTACCTGTAGCAGCTGGTATCACATTTCCGTTTAAACGCCATTCGTATGTTGCCGCTGTTTCCGAACAAATCAGTGAGTCGGTTCCCGTAACTTCGGTAATAGTTGGTTTGGTTGGAAACTTATCCATGGTTACCGGTAATGCTGCTGTTGTATCCGTTATGCAACCCGTAAGAACCAATGCACGATACTGACGGTTGGTCAATGCTGTTACCACAATATTACTGTGTGTATAGCTTGCACCCATAGCACCTGTAATAAGTGTCCATGCTCCTCCATTATCATTGTAAACCCAACCGGTAACAGAACCTCCGTTAATAAACCCTGCTGCACTTAACGTAATACTTCCTCCTGTACATACCTTCGTAACATTTCCTGTTGGAACAATTGCATTAGCATTGCCTGCAAGCTGCGGATTGATCTGCATTTGTACTGTAGCTGTTGTATCGTTGCTGCAATTATTGGCATTGAATACTATTGCACGGTATTCGCGCACTCGTGGATATGAAACAAATGTATTGGTATGGATCAACGTAAAGTTGGTATTGCCAATACTGCTCCACCCATTCACTACGCTATCTCTGAAGATCCAATTCACTACATTTCCTGAGAAACCACTCACCCCCACAATAGCCGCACTACCCGAGCACAATGAAGGTGTATTGGTACTTGGTATGATACTCAGGTTTGTTCCGTGAGTAATTACATTTACACTCACTGAAACACCGGCCGAACTATCCAAACTACATCCTGCGGCATTGCTTAATATCGTGCGGTATTCACGTGTGGTGTTTGCTGTAACGGTAGTAGCGAAATCATTTACAGATGTTGCTGATGATCCGTTGAACACTGTCCATGCTCCACCGATCTCACGACTTAACCAACTTGTTACAATACGGCCTGAAGGAGGATTGATAAATACATTTATGGGGTTGCCCGAACATACAACTGTTTGTGAAGACTGTGTTGCTGTTGCAATCGTTCCATTAGTAATTGGACTGATGGAAACGGTTGATGCTGCTGTTGTATCGGTGCTGCATCCTGAATTATTATTTACGATTGCACGGTATTGACGTGTAATGGTTGATGAAGTTATGGTATTAAAATCCGTGAACGAAGTAGATGATGAATACACCACGTTCCATGGATCAACACCATTGTCTTTATACAACCATCTCAACACAGATGTCCCGCTGAAACCGCTTGCAGTAACGGTTACACTTGAACCCGAACATATAGCCGCTTTTGATACTGTAGGGACTACGGTGTTTTGATTCCCGAATCCAATAGGATTTAAAGTAACCGTAGCAAATGCCGAAGTATCCAAGGCACAACCACTGCCCTTTACAATAATGGCTCTATACCTGCGCACGGTAGTTGCTGTAACTGCAGTATTGTAATCGCCAATAGTTGTTGCAGTTGTCATGGCATAATCCATCCATGCACTTCCATCCTGACTGTATAACCATTTCTGTACACTGTTGCCTGACCCCGGAACAACAGCAACACTAATCACACCACCTGAACAAATATTTGCATTGTTTGCTGTTGGTGTAATGGCATTATCAACACCTACACTGCGAGGGTTGATGGAAACGGTTGCTGTATTGCTTGTATCAAAAGCACAAGCATTTGATTTGCGGATCAATGCACGATAGATACGGGTTGTTGGTACACTTACACCGGTATTATAATCTGTAGTAATAGCTGAAGTACTGCTCGATAACATATTCCATACACCACCATTATCCTGATAATACCATTTTTCAACTGAATGTGTACCAACTGTTGCTGTAAGTGAAACAGATGTACCTATACAAATGGATGTTGCAGAAGGTGCAATGGTAATGCTGGAATCATAACCGCTGCTGCGTGGTGTAATAATAATGGTATCTGTTTTAGTGGTGGTATCCATGCGGCAGGTAGCCGATTTCCAGATAAGCACCCCATAGATGCGTGTGATCGGAGATGAAACAAATGTGTTGAAATCTGTAATGGATGTAGAGTTAAGATACATGTTGTTCCAGTTACTGTTGTCTCTGTACAACCATGTATTCACTGAGTTTGAACCCGGGGTTACACTAACCGAAACAGATGCTCCTGTACATCCTGATGAACCTGAGTTGATGGTAACCTGTGCTGTTGAATCGTATCCGTACACAATTGGATTTACAGTTACTGTTACGGCATTAGAAGTATCCGTAGTACACGAACTGCCTTTGATAATAAGTGCACGGTATTGACGTGTTAACGAAGTTGTAGTAACTGCCTGTTGAGTGATATTGTTAGCCGATGAGTAGTATCCTATCCAACTTCCACCATTATCCCTGTAAATCCAATGTGAAATACTATTACCTGAACCCGCAGAAATATTCACGTTAAAATTAGAACCTGAACATACGTTTGCAGATGATGTTGGAGTGATGGTATTGTCGGTACCAAACGTTCGGGGATTAACCGTTATGATGGTAGCTGCCGTGGTATCAATATGACAGTTGGATGCTTTGAACAACATAGCACGATAGCCCATGGTATATGAAGCACCATTGTATGCATAATCTGTTATGGTCTGATTGGTTGAAGGTGTAATGTATCCTCTGTCAACATAAGCTCCTCCATTGGTGTTGTATAAGAAACGAATTACCGTTGTATCAGATACTACATTCATGCTTACATTATAATTACTTCCCATACATGCCGTTGCACTTGCCGTAGGTTTGCGTGAGCTATTGCCCAATACCACAGGACTAATGGTTACTATAACAGCAGCACTGGTATCGTAGCGGCAAGTGAGGTTATTGTCAATGATAGCTGCATATCTGCGTGTTATCGTTGTTCCAACAAGAGTGTTGTAATCATTAATATTGTTTTGGTTTCCATTCGATAATACTTTCCAGTTTCCGTTGTTATCATTATACAACCATTGTATAATGCTGTTTCCTGAACCCTGAGTCACCTGGATATTTTGTACCGCAGAAGCAGCACATACTGTTGTACTGGCCACGGTTGGTACTTTTGTTGCATCCGTACCTCTTGTTTTAGGAGAGATTGTTACAACAACAGCATTAGTAGTATCATAGCTACATGTTCTGAATACAATCGCTCTGTATTCCCTGCTTACAACGGCTGCAACTCCCGTGTTGTAATCGGTAACAAAAAAGCTTGTACTGGTGCTGAAAGTGTTCCATCCGCCAGTTGCATTATCCCGATAAATCCAGCGTTGCATCGTGGCTCCTGATAAGCTTAATGACAAAGGCACTCCATTGCCGGCACATATTGTTGAATTGGTTACCGTTGGTGCTGCTGCAACATTTCCATAACCCTGTACTTTTATAAATACACTATCGTAATTTGTTGAATCGGCATTGCATGATCCTGTTGAAGCCAATGCACGGTAGTATCTCCAAACCGATGAAGAAACAGTGGTAGCTGTATGCGATAAGAATGTGGATGCAGTTGCAATGGTATTCCACGCACCTGTAGTTCCATCCCTGTACAGCCATCTTTCAATTGAACCCGAAGTATTCATAGAAACACTGTTTCCTGAACACACCGTATCCGAATTAATGTTTACGCTGGTTGTATTGTTGCCATAAGTTTTATTTTTAAAGTATACTGTTTTTACTTTGGTCAATGTATCAATACGGCATACGGACGTTTTGTAAAGCAAAGGTGTATATCCTCTCAGAGCACCCACTGCTAAAAGCGTGTTCGGATCTGACAGCGTTGATGATTGTGTTGAATTAGTGAAATCTTTCCATGGACCGTTATTGTCTCTGTAAATCCATTTGGTAACCGAATTACCTGAACCCGGTGTAACGCTGAGCGAAACCATTGTTCCGATACATACCGTATCCAAACCATTGATCACCGTTGAAGTATCTTTACCATACGTTATAGGTGTAATGGCAACACTTACTGCTTGTGTGCTGTCAAAATCACATGATGAAGTATCGGTAATGATTGCACGGTACAAACGCACCAAAGGAGTTGCCGTATGTGTTGTATTATGTGCATAGTTTGAATTATTGTATGAATTGATCGCGTCATACCATTGCACTCCGTCATTGCTATAGGTCCATTTGTAGATTTCATTTCCGGTTCCCGGATTCACCAATACCGTAACCGAAGAGCCCGAGCAAATACCTGTTGCCGGAGATGTTGTAGGTGTGATAGAACGTAAACCGATATTACTGTTACGCGGATTCAGAATAACTGTGAAAGCAGCTGTTGAATCTTTTTGACAG
Organism: Bacteroidota bacterium; assembly: GCA_040386055.1. GTDB lineage: Bacteria > Bacteroidota > Bacteroidia > UKL13-3 > UKL13-3 > UKL13-3. The sequence goes on along the minus strand of JAZKGH010000204.1, from coordinate 26,878 downwards.
GTACCTGTATTACTTAAAATAGCGCGGTAAGCACGTCCCATGAGTGCAGGAACATACGTATTGTTATCCGTTAATGTTGTGTTTGCTGTTGAATTGGTAAAATCATTCCACGGACCTGAATTATCGGAATAAATCCATTTCTCAACCGAGTAACCTGATGGAGGAGTAACCGATACCGACACCTGTTTACTGTAGCAATAATTGCTGCGCACAGATATAGGAACCGTAGTAACCAAATTACCTCTGATGGCAGGATTAATGGTTGCACCCACTATGTTTGATGAGTCAATTGAACAGTTAATGGTGTTGCTTAACAGTACGCGGTAACTTCTACTTGCAGGAGACTGAACGGATGTATTAAAATCACTGATAGATGTATTTGCAGTATTATATCCAAAATCAGACCAGCCGGTTCCATTGGTATTTACCATCCATTTCAATACAGAATAGCCGGAAGGCAAACTCACGAAAAGTGATGGTGTAGTATTTGCATTACATACAATAGCCGATGAAATGGTAGGAGTAATAGTAGTTGCATAACCCTTGGCAGAAGGATTAATGGTTACACTAAAGATACTTGATGAATCATAGCTGCACGTTGTTGTGTTATTGATAATGGCCCGATACGAGCGTGTTGTGGTAGATATTACAGACGTAAATGAATGCGACAAAAAGGAAGTTGAACTGGAAGGAATAGCATTCCAAATTCCATTTCCATTATCCATATATACCCATCTGATAACCGAAGCTCCTGATGGCATGGTAGAGGAAACAACATTAACACTGATGGTGGATGCAGCACAATACACACCGTTTGCAGATGAAAGTGTAACTGCGCTGGCATAACCATACGTACGTGCATTCATCAATACGTTTACCTGTGTTGTGGTATCATAACTACAAGTATTGGTTTGAATGATGGCTCTGTACGAACGGAGTGTGTTAGCAGTAACATTGGTGTTCGTTTCAAAGTAAGAAGTAGAGGCTGATGAATTGATAAGATCCCTCCAACCTGAACCACTTTCACTAAAAATCCATTTGTGTACACTGTATCCTGTTCCGGAATTAATATTCATTGAAACCGTACTTCCCGAACAAACAGTGGCAGCCGTTGCTGTTGGTTGTATAGCACCTGCATTCCCATAAACATACGGTTTCAATTGAATGGTTAGTATCTGAGTAGTATCAATGATGCAGGTATTCGGACGGATCAATAATGCACGGTATTCTCTATCGGTGTTCACCGGAACATAAGAGTTATTATCATTGATATTTGTAGAAGCTGTTCCGAAGGTGAACTCTCTCCATGCAGCTCCGTTATCCCTGTACATCCATTTCTGAACATTTCCCGTATAGCTGATGCTCACGGGAAGGTTCAATCCTGAACAATATGCACTGAATGAACTCACCGGGGTAATTCCACTAGTAGCTCCGTTTGATAACGGATTGATAGTAATAGTAACACCGGCAGAAGTATCAATCACACAATTGTTATTATCGTTGATGAGTACTTTGTATTCGCGTGTGGTTGGTACAAGTACTTTTGTGTTGTTGACGCTTTCAAAATAGGTTGTTGATGTACTTGATATTTCTTTCCATACAGAATTATTGTCTCTGTAAATCCAACGCAACACATTTGCACCGTTGTTCAATTGTACGTTCATGGAGTAGGTGGTTCCGCTGCATATATTGGTAGTAGTTATAGTCGGCAAATACGAACCATTATTCCTGTTCACTTTTTTCACCACGACAAGGGTAATGGCATTGGTTGTATCAAACCTGCAATTGCTGCTGTTCAATAATACAACCCGGTACATCCGACTGGTGTTTTGTGTAGAAACAGAATTGAAAGCTGTGGTTGATCCCGAACTAAAGAGTGTCCATGATTGGTTAACGGTATCTTTATAAATCCAGTTATTGGCACTGTAACCTGTGGGAGGAAGAACCGTTAACTGCACACTGCTTTCATTACAAACTGATGACACCAATGTTGTAGGTACTACTCCAATTGTGCCCCTACCCACAGGGTTAATAGTAACGCTCACTGCGGCCGATGTATCAATCCTGTATGTTTCCAGGTTGCGCACAAGTGCTTTATAGGACCTGATTGTAGTAACAGGTAACGTTGTATTGTTATCACTGAAACTAGTGCTTGACTGGAACAACAGATCATTCCATATTCCTGTATTGTTATCTCTGTATACCCATTTTACCATTTGATATGCACTGCTCGAAGGATTGATATTTCCTGAAACAGTAGTTCCCGAACAATAAGCGGGAGCATTAACCGTAGGTGTGATGGCTACATTACCACCCGGTATTGCCGGTTTATATAAAATCTGCACTTCAGCTGTGGTGTCAATTCTGCACGTTGCAGTATTGTTGAGCACTGCACGATAGGCTCTCATGGTATTGATTGTAAAGGAAGACGTATTGAAATCGGTGTATTGATTTCCTGAACTTCCGGCATTTGTCCAATTTCCGGTTCCATTGTTTCTATATAACCAATTGTTAACGGTGAGTCCATTTTGAAGATAGATCACAGCCTGAGTTCCTGCACACATCTCGGATGCATTTGCAAATGGAATAGCCGTTGTTGAGTTTCCGCGAACATTTGCTTTCACCATATAGAAAACAGAAGCCGATGAATCAATTGAACAACTTAATGAAGAATTGTTAATGATGACTTTGATTTCCCTGTTCAGGTCTTTGGTAAAATTACTTTGACTGCTTAAGGATGCAGAAGTACTGGTTCCGCCAAATGAATTCCAGTTACCTGTTGCACTATCCTTATAGAACCACCCCTGAATATTGGTATAACCTTGTAATTGAAACTGCATAGAATTACCTGCACAAATTTGTGTTGCAGCTGAAGTAATACGTGGTTGAATGGTAGTTAATACTCTGCGCAGTGAAGCATTGACATTCACAAAATAGGAAGCGCTTGTATCTGCCGAGCAATTATTTAGTGCTTTAAGAATAACCTTGTATTCTCGGATGGTAGATGCATTCAGGTTAGTATTAAAATCATTTACATTTGAACTACCTGAGGTAAGCACTTTCCATGTAGTTGAGTCTGCATCTTTATAAATCCAGTTTCCGATAGTACCACCCCACTCTACCTGGAGGTTTACACTTGTTCCACCGCAAATAGTGCCTTGGGCAGAAACAGGTTTGATATTAGGATTGATACCTGCTACTAATGGCAGAATATTGGTAGTTAAAATAGCTGAAGAATCCTGTTGACAGCTGTTTACTTTTATGAGTGTTCTCCACTCACGCGTAATCGGAATGAGCGTGGCCGGCATTGTTACAGAAATCTGTTGTGAGGATGTAAATGAATACGCTTGCCATTGACCTCCATTCTCCCTATAAAGCCATGCAACAACCTGCACTCCCTGATTCATCATGCGAAGTGTTGCCTGACTACCCGAACATATATGCTCTGCACTTGCCGAAAGTTTAATAGCGGTGTTTGTACCATAACTTGCCGGATTAATAGTTACCTCTACCGGGAGTGTTGTATCCGTTGGGCATGACAAAGTACTTATTACAGCACGGTAACGCCTGATGGTTGTCGTACTAACATTCACAAACTGCGATGCATTATCAGAGCCCGAACTAAAAACCTGCCAGCTACCAATATTGTTATCACGGTATATCCATGAAGTGACGGGAAGTCCTGTTGCATAAACATACACGTTGTTTCCTGAACAGGTTACATCACTGCTTACACTTGGTTTATAAGCCGAAACTGTTCCACATTGCGCCCGGGCATAATTGATACTGTTGAGAAATGAAAAAAGAAGGAGAATAAAGAGTTGTAATGTCCTCTTAAATGAGTTGAAGTGTTTCATAATTTACGTGTTAGGTTTATTGTATAACAAACGTATGCCTCTTCTTTTCATAAAAGAATACGTCATTTTACGTATATTAAAACTAAACTAAAAACTCAAACAGCTCCTTAAAATGAGCCGAATAGCCCTTCAACAAGATAAGAGGCTTCTTTTAAAAATAAATTACTTAAATAGAGTTGTTCTATTATGTCTCAAGGTATCACGGGTTAACTTTGGTTTAATCCTGAGTGCTTAATGGATTAATTGCTCTCAGGTTCACACCTACTTTCATTTCACCGGTAATGAGGTATTGCAGCATCGGCCCCGCCATAATACTTGTTACTACAGCCATAATCACAATGGCCACAAACAATTGCTCTGAAATAACATGAGCTTGTAACGCCAGAATTGCCAATACAATTTCCATCGCTCCACGGGCATTCATTCCAAATCCAACCGCCATCGCTTCTTTAAATTTGAGTCCACCCCACAGTGCACCCAAACCTGCTCCCAGTAATTTGGAAACGATAGCCAATACCAGTACAATAAGCGTAATGCTCAAATCAAAATTGGTAACAAAATTTAATTTGAAACCAATAGAAACAAAAAACAAAGGGGCAAAAATATTAGTAATAAACTGATGAATAATATCTCTTGTTTTTTCATTAAGATGAACGGAATCGCCAAATGCAATTCCTACAATGAACGATCCGAAGATGGCATGAATACCAATCTTCTCAGTGAAAGCGGCTCCTAAAAATGCAAAGCCTAATGAAATGGCCAATACTCCTCCCGGCCACGACAATTTACGTTTGGCCCAGGGCAAAAATCTATTAATAATGAACCGGCCACCTGTTAACATTAGCAACGTAAACAAAATGGTAAACCCAAGTGTATACAAAAAGCCCCATGAACCCACACCGGTATTCATCATTCCCAACACCACCGAAAAAAGAAGCCATCCCACCAAATCATCAAGCATGGCCGCAGCAATTATAATCATCCCGATTTTGGTTTTAAATAAGTTAAGATCCATTAGGGTGCGTGCAATAACCGGTAATGCCGAGATTGCCATTGCAGTTCCCATGAACAAACTGAACACCAAAATATTTCCAGAATTGTTTTCACCAAACCAATGATAAAATTCTCTTCCCACAAAAAAACCTAATACCAGCGGAATGATCAATCCCACAAAACTGGCTTTCAATGCTGTTTTTCCTTGTTGACGAATTACAGCCAATTCCACTTCCATTCCAGCTGCAAACAATAACATTACTACAGACATGGAAGTAATGCCTTGTAATACCAATCCAATATTTCCTTTTGTTGTAAAAATATGTTCGTTGAGATATGGATAATAATGTCCCAAAAGGGTTGGACCTAAAATAATACCCGCAACCAACTCCCCTACCACCAAAGGCATTTTGAGTTTTCGAAAAAACTCCCCCAATAAGCGGCCACTTAACAGCATAATGCTGAGACATAAAAACAGATCAATTAATTGCTCGTGGTTCATTTTGGGTTCTTCGTTATTGTGGTATGAGTAGTGTTTTGTTTTTTACTTAGTGCTTGGTTTGGTATTATCTTTCTAATTGCAGCTATTGGCTTTTAGCCTTTGGCTGTTTGCTTTCATGGTAAGGTTAACTTTGACTCCACTCAGTCAACGTCATCATCCTATTTCTTTTCAAAAATTCCTTAATATCCTAATCCCGCATTTCATCTTCTCATCTGCAAATCATCTCATCTGCACATTACTCCTCTTCCAGCTTCGAATGTACAATCAGCAAATCACAGGGTAAATCAGCAAGAGCAAATTCAATATCATGGGGAAACACCCTGTCAATTAAATTTAATTTGGTATCAGGTGAATTTAACACCAATAAATCGGCCTTTTGTTCGCGTGCATACTGTGTAATTACATAACCCGGTTTTCCATCCAGTCGTTCTATGTTTACAGTAAGTGAACCACAATCAGCACATTTCAAAATATAATCTAAACGTTTATCTTCTTCTTCAAAAATTTTCTCCTTATGCTCTTCCGATTCACTGTCATTGAATGCATCGCTGCGAATCAATGCCATCTTGCTCACATCACTTTCCTGCACGATAGTTACATTTTCGGCATGGGTTTGTTTAGCCACATAAATGGCCGTTTCCACCGTGTTTACTGTTTTGGAATGATCGCTTCCTTCTACAACAATACGTTTTACAGGTTTTGATAAAATATCCGGCTCACGTAACATCAACACCGAACATTTTGCCCTGCGTGATAACTTGCGCGCTACCGAACCCAAAATGTATTTGAGTATGCTTTCCTTTTCCAATGCTCCCGCTACTACTAAATCCACATCAAGCTCTTTGCATTTATCAATGATTACTTCTACAGGATCTCCTTCTTCCCAAAATAATTGATTGCTTGGAGCATCTAGTCCAAAACGGTGTAATAAGTGTTTAAGGTATTGTTCCTGTTGCAGGTTTTTTTCGCCTACATGAATAAAAATCATCTCTGCGTTAAAAAGATCCTGTAATCTTTTGCTCTCTGCTAAAATTGCCTCCACGCGTGGCGAGAATGCCACTGCCACTGCAATCTTCTTAAACGGATAAGGTGCCTTTGTTACTTCACTTGTCATAAAGCAAAAATAAGCGTATCACTGAATTATTGCTGTATAATTTTAGGTTATGGAATTGTTACTCAAATGGCGTAAAATTGCCCCTCAATCATGGTAAAAAAAGACATTCTTCTCGAAGCATATATGCACATGTGTGAGGCCAGAGCAATGGCCGAAACGTACGATGCAAATCGCCCTATATGTAAATATGTACATTCAACCTCCCGCGGACATGAAGCTATTCAACTGGCTGTGGGTATGCAGTTAAAACCTTATGACTACTGCTCACCCTATTACCGGGATGAATCAATGTTGCTGGGAATGGGCATTAGTCCGTACGAGCTGATGCTGCAATTGCTCGGCAAAGCGGAAGACCCGTTTTCGGGAGGGAGAACATACTATGCACACCCAAGCTTAAAACGTGATGGATTTCCAAAAATACCGCATCAAAGTAGTGCCACCGGCATGCAAGCTATTCCTACTACAGGTATGGCACATGGTATTAAATATAAAGAGAGTCAGCGTTTAAATACCAAAGGAGAATATCCTGTGGTGGTATGTTCTTTTGGCGATGGATCCATTACCGAAGGAGAAGTGGCTGAAGCCTTTCAAATGGCTGTGTTAAAAGACCTTCCGATTATTTATCTGGTTCAGGATAACGATTGGGGCATCAGTGCCAGTGGTGATGAAATGCGTGCCATGGATGCTTATGAATATGCTGCCGGATTTAAAGGTATGAAACGTATGCGTGTAAACGGAAGCGATTTCGTGGAAAGCTATGAAGGATTTGCCGAAGCCATTGAATATGTGCGCAACAACCGTAAACCGATTTTGGTACACGCTAAAGTTCCATTGCTGGGTCACCACACATCTGGTGTGCGCAAAGAATGGTACCGTACCGATGAAGATTTAACGCTGCATAGCAAAGATGATCCGCAACCAAAATTGCGTGAATTATTATTGCAGATTGGGGTGAGCGAAAAAGATCTATTGGAAATTGAACAAGACTCAGCCTATAAAGTTGAACAACAATTCAAGCAAGCTGTTGATTCTCCGGATCCGGATATTTCAACCGTTGAAGACCATATTTTCGCACCAAGCGGAGCCACCGAAGAAGTTGGAAACCGCACACCCGAAGGCAAAGAACCCAGTGTGATGGTGGATGCAGCCTTGCATGCCGTTGAGGAGTTAATGGCTAAACACCCTGAATGTATGTTTTATGGACAGGATGTAGGCGCGCGCTTAGGCGGTGTATTCCGTGAAGCGGCAACCCTTGCAAGTAAATATGGCAACGATCGTGTATTTAACACTCCCATTCAGGAGGCTTATATCGTAGGTTCAACAGTAGGTATGAGTGCCGTAGGTGTAAAGCCGATTGTTGAAATTCAGTTTGCCGACTATGTGTGGACAGGAGTGAACCAACTGGTGTGTGAAATCACTAAATCATCCTATCTCACAATGGGTAAATATCCGGTAAGTGCCATCATTCGTATTCCGATTGGCGCGTATGGTGGAGGCGGACCTTACCACAGCGGAAGCATTGAATCAACCTTGCTTACCTTAAAGGGAATCAAGATTGCATACCCAAGCAATGCTGCCGACATGAAAGGGTTGATGAAAGCCGCTTATTATGATGGTAATCCTGTGATTATGCTTGAGCATAAAGGTTTATACTGGAGTAAAAATCCGGGAACGGAAGCGGCCCGATGTGTAGAGCCTGATGAAGACTATATTTTACCATTCGGTAAAGCCAACACTGTATTAGCTGCGAGTGAAGAGGCTATGGAAAATGGTGAAAGCTGCTGCATCATTACTTGGGGAATGGGTGTGTACTGGAGTACTGCTGCTGCTAAAAAATTCTCCGGACAAGTGGAAGTTGTTGATTTAAGAAGCTTACAACCGCTTGATGAAGAAGGTATCATGGCTGCAGTAAAACGCCATGGTAAATGTTTGGTAGTAACAGAAGAAGCATTGCTCAATTCATTTGCAGAAAGCCTGGCCGGACGAATTGCTCAAAACTGCTTCAAATTCCTGGATGCTCCTGTGCATACTATTGGTGCTAAAAATATCCCTGCAGTTCCTTTAAACATGGCTCTGGAGGCCGAGATGTTGCCTAATGCCGATAAAGTAGCGGAGAAGATTGGGGAGTTATTGGGTTATTGAGTTTAATTATTGCGGGTTGCGAGTTAATTATTGGATTGCCGCTTTGCGAAGTTTATAACTTCGCAGCACTAAACTTGTCTTCTGTCACTCTGAGTTTATCGAAGTGTTGAATGCCGATTAGAACTTCTTACATCTTTTGTTTAGAGTAATTCCTTTATGCTTACAATAATCATTCGTGGGGCTTCGCTTTACCTATAGCTATCGGTAAAGCCTGACAGTAATTCAATTCTATTTCGGACCAAATCGCTGATCGTCAAATTTACCACGATTCGCAACACTATTGAGTATATAACCGATGGAGATAGTTGGTGAAAGAATAAAGTTTGTTCTTTCGTCATACTTGTTAAACTGACAAATGGGATTTAGCTCCAACATTATGCGGAAGTTATCGAAAGGTTTAAAACCCATACCCAAATGACCGATTACCGCGTATAGCTCTTCATCACGCCTTGCATTATCAGTTAATAGCTGTCTGTTGCCATATGCCGCTCCAACACCAAAATAGGTATAAACCAGACTTGAAACCGGTGTAATGTATATAAGCGGCAATTCAAACCCCATTGCATCAAATGATTTCCCATTGTTTCTTAATATCGATATTCTTGGATATAATAGGACTTGAGTGTTTCCCTTTTCCCATAATCGTATCCTACTTGAAACGGCAAGGCCTCCTCTGTATAAGAGTGTTTTGGTTGTTAAGTCACTCCAGCCACTTGCGTAAAAATTTATATCCCGGGAAAATCCATACCCTATATTCACCACTCCTCCATATCTAGAATAAGGGGTAGCTATCTTTGTTTCCGGCAATTTTCCAAAACCGGCTTTCATATCCACTTCACCTTTTACCAATTGTTTTTCGGAAAGCTGAATGGCAGGTGAATAAATATAACTTGTGCAGCTGTTAAGCGCAAAAGTCATTACACCAAAACCTGTAATACAAAAGGTTCTTATCAACTTTGATCTGAATAGAAATAGCTTCAGAGGCTTCATATTGTGAAGATACTATTTAAATTTTCACAATTTAAATAGTATCAATAAAGAAAGTTTTTGCCCGTTCGGAAATGCTTTCTTCCGACCCTGAAGAATAAATTTGTTAAAAAGTATCAATCGTTTCTTATGTTTGTCCAATGCAAAAAATGAGCACTACTTATTATTACTATTATTCAATGCCCAACATTGGAATGGTGATGTATTGTTCGTAGTATAAAAAACTTAAGACATTCATATTAGAGAAGCCCATTCCGAAAGAATGGGCTTTTTTTATGCCCTTTTTTCAAAATTTTTTCATTTACGATCATGAGACCAACAAAACAAATTTACAACCATTACACCGAGCAAGATTTTCTTGTCTGGGAAACATTGTTTAACCGCCAAATGAATATTTTGGAACCCATTGTTTCTTCCGAGTATTTGAGGGCATTGAAGACAGTTGAATTTTCATCAGGTAAAATTCCTGATTTCGATGAGATCGCCACATGCCTCAAACCTTTAACCGGTTGGAGTATTTATGTTGTTTCCAACGTTAGTCCTAAGAAACAGTTTTTCGAATGCCTTTCTCAAAAGAAATTTACTTCTACTTGCTGGTTAAGAAACATAGAACAGTTGGATTATCTGGAAGAGCCGGACATGTTTCACGATGTATTCGGACACATCCCATTACTGAGCAATCAGGAATATGCACGTTTTCTCAAAGGGTTAAGTGATATTGCGTTAAAGCATTTTAATAATAAAAAAATGATTGAGTTGCTCGGTAGGATTTATTGGTTCACTATTGAATTCGGGTTATTGAAAGAAAAAGATCAGTTGAAAATCTATGGTGCAGGTATTATTTCATCTGCAGAAGAAACAAGACATTGCCTGAGCGTAAATGCCATTCATCATCCATTTGACATTGGACATATTTTCGGTACGGATTACAGAACTGATATTGTCCAGGAACAGTATTTTCTAATAGAATCTTTCGAACAGCTTTACCACTCATTGCCAGATATAGAATTATTGTTACAACAATATGCAGCAAAAAAGATATTACACATTCAGCTGTAAATTAATCCATCACACAGGCCGGACATAAAAAACCCCGATTGAAGTGCTTCAATCGGGGAATTGGTGTAAGGTCTTATTGAATTACAAAATGCCTAATTTCTTTTTCACGGCACCCATGATATTGTCACCCTCCGGTTTGTACAATAATGGTGTTCCCGGACTGCTGTCAAACACATAAGCATATCCGCTTTCTTTTGCAACGGTACCAATAGTACCTTTTGCTTTTTCGATAATCGGCTTCAACAATTCGGTTTCCAGTTTACGAACATCTTCTTGAGCTGATTCTTGCTTTGTTTGAAGGCGGCTTTGAATTTCACGAAGTTCCTTTTGCTTTAACTCTTTAATGGTCTCAGCCATTTTCGCTTCGTTTTTTTGATAGTCAGCATATTTTTTCTCCAACTCTTCGTTAATTTTTTTCAACTCATCCTGCAAACCTTTTCCAAAAGCTTCCATATCGGTATTCGCTTTTTTATACTCAGGCATTTGTTGAATTAACTCTTGAAAATCGATGTACGCAAATTTTTGCGCCTTAGCGGAACCCAATCCCATGCACAATATCAGTGCTGCTCCTAAAATAAATTTTGCTGTGTGTTTCATTATCTAAATAGTTGTGTTGTTATAAATCTGTTTTACTTAAAAATGGTGCCAAACTCCTATTTGCCACCTTGATTAGTCGGTTGTTTTTTGTCTTTTCCCTTATCTGTCTTGTTTACAGCTACTCCCAATTCACTCAATACTTCATCACTTTTATCGTATTTAGCATTGGAATACAGCATAATAAGCTCTCCTGATTTGGCAAATATAAAGTCTAATGCGTTTTGTTTTGCAATTTTTTGTACGGCATCAAAAACTTTATCCTGAATGGGCTTAATCAGCTCCTGGCGCTTTTTAAACAATTCTCCTTCATAGCCGAACTTCTGGTTGCGATAGTCTTTCAGTTCCTTCTCTTTGTCCTTAATTTCCTGCTCACGCTTTTTCCGCAACTCCTCTGTTAAAAGAACTTGTTCAGCCTGAAAATCCTTGATAATTTTATCGATAGCCTGTTGTTTCTTTTCCAACTCCTTTTGCCAGTCTTCTGAGAGCTGATCCAATTGCTTTTGTGCGCTACGGTATTCCGGCATCAAATCAAGAATATACTCTGTATCAACATACGCAAAACGCTGTGCCGAAACACCCTGTGTTCCGAACAGCAAAACCATTAATATGAATACTATTTTTTTCATGTATCGTTTGTATAAGGGCTGTTAAAACTGTTGACCTAACAAAAAGTGGAAGTTTCCTTTGTTCACGCTTGGTTGCAATGTAACATTGTCAAATCCATATCCATAATCCAAGCCAATCATACCAAACATCGGAAGGAAAATACGCACACCAATACCGGCTGAACGGTAAATATCAAACGGGTTAAAATCTTCATACCGGCTCCATGCTTTACCACCTTCAAAAAACACCAATGGGAATACCGTAGCTGAAGGATTGGTTGAAATAGGATACCGTAATTCCATGGTGAAACGATTGTATATAATCCCCCCTTGACGGTCATAAGATCCGGTGCTACTATTGAATACTACGGGAGTTAATGAATTATCTGCATATCCACGCAAGGCAATCAATTCACGTCCGTCCAAACTGAATCCTAATAACCCCGAACCACCTAACCAAAAGCGTTCAAATGGTGTATAGCCTGCGCTTTGATTGTACTGCCCGATAAATCCGAAATTAGTACGGGTCATTAACACCAGTGGGCGTTTATTTCCTACCAGCTTAGTAAACCAGGTAGCATCAAATTTCCATTTGTAAAACTCCAGCCAGCGCATTTTTTCCTTAGGATCGAGAGTACTATAATCCTTACCGTTGAACAATGAATACGGAGGAGTGAACTGAAGTGACAGGGAAATATTTGATCCTTCAGAAGGGTAGATAGGATTAGGACCCGATGAGTTTCTGCCCAATATGATACGATAACTTAAACTATTGGAAGCACCTTCAGGAATGAGTGATAAATAACTTTGTCCGGTCTCGCTATAATCATTAAAGTAACGCTGATACGAAATTTGATTCTGAAGGGTAAAATAATCATCCGGCCATCTTAAGCGTTTACCCAGCCCAAGCGTTATTCCGGAAGTATTCAATGCTGCTCTTCTCGAATCAGCCTCATTATATCCATTGCTTTGAATAGAATGATAAACAGAAACCGATAACGCATTGGGTTTATGTCCACCTAGCCAGGGTTCCGTAAAAGATGCGCTGTAAGATTGATAAAACGTTCCGTTTGTTTGGGCCCGTAATGATAACTTTTGACCATCACCACTGGGAACCGGAGACCACGCCTTTTTATCAAACATTCTACGGGTTGAAAAATTATTGAGGGTTAAACCCAATGTTCCTACTACTGAACTGGCTCCCCAACCGGCTGACAGCTCAATCTGATCATTCGGTTTTTCTTCTACTTTGTATTCAATATCCACTGTACCACTTTCAGGATGCGGCATCGGATTCACATTTAAACCTTCCGGATTAAAATATCCTAACTGCGATAAATCACGCAACGAACGCGTTACATCCGTACGGCTAAACAATTGCCCGGGTTTGGTACGCAATTCCCGCAAAATAACATGATCACTCGTTTTGGTATTGCCTGATACTGTTACTTTATTGATCCGCGCCTGTTCTCCTTCGTGCATCCGGATTTCAAGGTCAATAGAATCGTTTTCAACCAACACCTCAACCGGATTTATATTGAAAAATAAATACCCGTCATCCATGTAAAGTGTACTGATATCGAGACCCGTTTGATTCATGTGCAATCGGGTATCCAGCATCGACTGGTCATACACATCTCCCGGATTTATTTTTAATACACTCAATAATTCAGCTGAAGTGTACTTAGTATTACCTACAAACTTGATGTTACGGAAGTAATATTTTTTTCCCTCATTCAGCTTCATTACAATCTGTAATGTTCTTGCATCGTATCTGAATACACTATCCGATACAATTTCAATATCACGATAACCCATCGACAAATACTTTTCAATCACACGTTGCTTATCATCATTGTATTTATCCTCCTCATATCTTGATTTGGAAAAAAGTCTGCGTTTGGGTTTAGTATCTTTTAACAGCTTGCGCACTTTCTTGTCAGATAATGCTTCATTGCCTTCTATTACAATATCGTGAATCTTAATTTTGGGACCACGTTTCACATCAATCTTTAACTTAGCTGTATTTTTTTTTGGATCGTCTATTTCTTGTGTGATGATAGCATCTGCATCCAAAAATCCTTTCTCGGCATAATACCGTTTGATTTCATTGCGCGTAGAAGCTAACAGGTTGTCTGTAATAATCTGACCCGCTTTAATTGTCAATTCTTCCCTTAATGTGTTTGCTTTTCCTTTGCTTAACCCTCTTATGGTAAATGAAGATAAGCGTGGTTTTTCACGTAAATAAATTTCAAGGGTCAGTTTATCATCCTGTATATCCATGATGCGAATGCTCACATCATCAAACAATTTTTGCTTGTATAAATTACTTATTGCCTTTGTAATATCTTCTGAAGGTATTTTAATGGACTGACCGATAGTCAAGCCGGATAATACAATCAATACACTTTTATCATAGAAATTTGTACCTGTAATAACAATATTGGTGAGTTCGTACTTTTTGGGAGAAGTATAATCAATGAATGACTGCGGTTTGGCAACAACAGAATCAGCTGTTTGTGCCGTCAATTCAAAAGAAGTAACAGAGAAAATAACAAAAAAAAGTGTGTTTAGTAGGTATCTCATTATGCTAATTGCTCGCTGGTCTTGCCAAACCTTCTTTCTCTTTGTTGATAATCTAAAATAGCTTCGTACAAGTCTTCTCTGTTAAAATCGGGCCATAATTTTGGTGTAAAATACAGTTCACTATACGCCAATTCCCATAATAAAAAATTACTGATGCGTTGCTCTCCACTGGTACGAATCATTAGTTCCGGATGGGGATAATTTTTTGTCGATAAATAACTATCAACTAATCCATTATCAATATTTTCTATACTAACCTTATCCTCTTTCACTAATGTGGCAATTTTCTTAATTGCATTAATCATATCCCATTTTGCGCTATAGCTTAACGCAAGTACTAAGGTTAATCGTGTGTTGCCTTTGGTTTCTTCCATCGCCTCACTTAATTCCCGCTGGCACTTAACCGGTAAATCCTCAATATCACCTATCGCTTCCAGTCTGATATCGTTCTTCAT
>JAZKGH010000204.1:0-11971 GCA_040386055.1 Bacteroidota bacterium | reverse complement strand
TTGGTCTCCTTACGAATGGTTGATACCAGCAATTCCATCAACGCGTTTACCTCATCCTTGGGACGGCTCCAGTTTTCTGTAGAAAAAGCATATAACGTTAGGTATTGAACACCAATCTCCGCACAGGCTTCAGCCGCTTCCCTAACCGCTTTTACGCCATTTTGGTGGCCAAATATCCGGAATTTGCCTTTCCCTTTAGCCCATCTACCATTCCCATCCATAATGATGGCAATATGTTTAGGCAGTTTTTGTATGTTCAGTTGATCTTTGAGGCTCATGAATTTTTATAAGCCTGCGAATTTAATAAAATCTGGCACACTTTGTAGGGTTAAATATGCGATAGCTAAGTGAAACACTAACAACCATATACCAGTCGTTGAAATCTGCATTCCCTCGTTTGGAACCCGTTTGAAATTGCGGAACGCCATTGTTTATTTCAGCCGACCTGTCGGTAAGGATAGCGGCAACTGCCCCCATATTTTTGTTTTGATCGGCATTATTGATATATGTACCGCTAACATCATCCAGATAATCTGTATATGTCTTGCGAAAACCAACATTAGCTTCAAACCCAAACTTACGACCTACCTTATATTTAATTCCCATCCCAAACGGAATTGCATATGTTCTTGATCCGTATGACTTTCCTTCTGTTTTTATACTGCGTAAATCATACCAGGCATTTTGAAAATAGGTTTCAGGTTTAAACTCAAGCATGGCTACACCTAAGAAAACATAAGAAGTAAACTTCTTATCCAAAATATTCAAGCCGTATTTACTAAAATTAAACTCCAGCACCCCCGAATATTCTGTTATATCTGTTCGGAAACTTAAGTTACGGGGTGCATTAAATGCGAAATTTTGATCTGACCCAGTTAATTGCGTTGACAGAATTTCCGCCTTGAATGCAAATGAGCTTGAAAGTGCATACCTGCCAAAAATGCCAATTGCCGGTTTGGTTTCAGACGGAACCATTGAAGGTGCCAGATCGCCAACATAATTGGCTGCGCCCAAAGAAAGTCCTACTTCTATGCGCTGAGCATATAGGACCTTGCTTTGCAGCAATATAAAAACCACTGCCATTACAGACAGTATTGTATTTCTTAGAATTTTGGACATCTCATTCCGGTATTAGGGAAAATATACGTAATTGTAAATCCTCCCATCAGATACATATCATTTATTTTAAAGGTCTTCACTGAACGTTTGTCTCCATCAACGAACATTGTTAGCCCGTCTGCCGATGTCTCCCAACTTCTATCACTTAATAATGCAGCTTTGGTACCATTGGCTCGTTCTATAACACGTGGATCAGCATACGTTCCGCCAATATCATCCAGATAATTTGTGTATGTATAACGAGTGCCTATTTCCAGACCAATGGATATTCTGTTGCCTATCCGTTTTTTGAATCCAATACCAAACGGAATGCAAAACTGGGTGAGTGCATATTTTTGACGGTCGTTATAAGTTGTTGTACCCTGTCCCTCTGTGCCTAAGGGCATTAATTCAACCTCCTCGTTTCCCAATTTTGTTTTGGGATTAAAGTTGAATACACCTACACCTGCAAATAAGTAGGGAACAATTCCACGCGTTTTGGTGTATCTGAAACTGTTTTTTATCAGATTATATTCCAGCTGAGCGGAGACCTCAAATATATCGGTGTAGAAACTCAGGTTTCTATTCTTTTTATAATCCGTATTTGCATTTTTATCATCTCCGGAAATGTGGCCGTAGCCAACAAAACCTTTAGCGGCCCACTTCTCGCTCAAGTTATACCGACCTATAATGGCAACCGAAGGATGTGTTTCACCAACCATTACCATATCATTACTAAGGTCTCCATAATAATTGGATCCCCCCAAAAATAAACCAAACTCTATTCCTTGAGAAAAAGCACCGGCAATGTGCAAGAAGGAAATACATACGACTATAAAAACTTTACTGACTAAAATGCGCATAAAGGCGAATATAAATAAACTTTAGATTTAGTGAGCAAAATGACCCTTTTTATCTAAAAAAATTTGGGGCAACGAATTGCTTTCCCTTGAAAGGAGCGAGCACCTTTGGGCCACAAACGATAAGACAAAGTAACCCCTCCAATAAAATAAATATCGGTTATGTAGGCTATTTTACCTCTGGGTTTTCCTGTAAAATTAGTTGCCATTTGATTATCAGCGTTGACACTATTGGAATTTCGTACCGACATAATTCTGGCATTATCATTCGGGAGTGTGGCAGGGTCAGGGTAACGAGAGTCTCCGGTAATATCATCCAAATGGGATGTAGAGGTTAGTCTCATGCCTAACTCAAATCCAATTTGCCAATTTTTAGTAAGATACCATCGAACACCAGCACCCAA
The DNA here is from genome assembly GCA_040386055.1 of Bacteroidota bacterium. Classification (GTDB taxonomy): domain Bacteria; phylum Bacteroidota; class Bacteroidia; order UKL13-3; family UKL13-3; genus UKL13-3. The sequence goes on along the minus strand of JAZKGH010000204.1, from coordinate 9,609 downwards.
TGGCAATGCAAGGGCAATGGGTAAATATGAAGACCCTTCCAACTGAAGTGGGCGCAAATTGATGGGCTTCCCTGAAATAGGGTGAATAGCTTTGGGTTCGAAGTAAAAAAATCCAAGCCCGGCAAAAACATAAGGCACTGTCGTATTTTTAACTCTTCTTCCTTTGTTTTGGTCTTTAATTAAATTGTATTCAACTATTCCGGAAATTTCAATAATATCTGAGTAGAAGGCAAGATTTCTGGCTTTCTGCCATTTGGTATCACTACGTAGTACAAGATTGGAATCAGCTCCCTGAACCCTGCAATACATAAGGTTTCCCCTGAATGCTATTTTTTTATTGTAATGATGCCGTAGAAATATTCCGAAAGCCGGTCCAACAGATTTTGGTTCAATATTAGAGCTTACAATATCACCATAATAATAGGAACCACCCGCCAATACACCGAATTCGGTCTTTTGTGCATATACATTTGTGGTGGCTGCACAGTATAGAAATAAAACAAATAAACTACGAATACAAAATTTCATCATAAATACTAGTTGCCTCAAATGTAATTAATTTACCCTGTTAATCAAAGAATTAACACATTCTTAATGCTCTTAACTATTTCTGTTGTCCAAACCCCACATGAGTTTTTTTCTCAGTGTATTCAAATAGTTCTCTTCATTAAACCTCACTAAAGGAAATTTAAATCCTGCTTTCTTAATGGCCAGTTGAACGGATGAAGTAATACTCTCCGAACGGGAGTCGAGTGTAATTAGGAACCCGGTACTTCTTCCTTCAATTTCAAATGAAATAACATGTTCGTCTGAAATAACCATCGGACGCACATTCAGATTATGTGGGGCAATGGGTGTAATAACTACACTATTTGAAGTGGGATATAAAATAGGGCCACCGCAACTCAGTGAATATCCGGTTGAGCCTGTTGGCGTTGAAATGATGAGTCCATCCGACCAGTAGGAGTTTAGATATTCACCATTCACATAGGTGTGAATCGTAATCATTGATGACGAATCTTTTTTATGAATAACGAAATCATTCAACGCAAAATTTACGCCTTCAAATAACGGAGTACTTGTTTCCAGTTGCAATACCGATCTATAATCAATGGTAAAATGTCCTTTTACCAGATTGTCTATTGCTTTGTTGATATCCGTTTTTGTTTCTCCTGCCAAAAAACCAAGCCTGCCAGTATTGATACCTAATACCGGAATGGGTTTGCGGAACATATATACCATAGTATCCAGAATGGTTCCATCTCCGCCAAGCACAATAAAAAAATCCGGCTCGCTGCCGTTTAAATCTGACTGAGAAGAAAAGGTATCCGTTTTTCTGGGTTTAATGCCCGAGGCCACACATTGCGCAAGAAAAACCTCTTCCGTCACAAAATCGATATCCTTCTCCAACAAATAATCATACATCGACTGAATGAATACCGCATTCTCCTTTTTAAACACCCTTCCGTAAATCGCAATTTTCATCTTAGTTGGTTATGCTCTTATGTGTTCAAATATTTAAGTAACCATTCATACCTGTTGCTAAAATCACTCGACTGATCCATCGATTGATGTACAGAATGAATACGGTACTGATACCGTTCAAGTGTTTGCACAATGGTACTTAATTCAGGTCGGTTCAATTTTAAGGAAACCAGGATTTTGGAAACATTATCAGGAACCGGGTTTACAAATACATGTAATATTTTGGCATCATTATATTCAACAATACGTGATAATTCGGCAAGTGAATAATCCTGAGGTGTCATCTCTAACACAATTATACCTCCCGGCTGCGCCAAAGATGATGATTTATATACTTGTACGATTTCCTTAATGGATACTACACCTTTATATTCTGCTGTATCATCGCTTATGGCAATGCATGTAAATCCGGTATCAGACATTAATTTGATGATTTCAAATAAATGCTGCCCTTTATCCACATATAGTTGCAGTAATGGTTGAATGAGTTTTTCTATTTTTGTTTTCCCCGGATGATTGTTGATTTCATCATACGATACATACCCCAGAAATGTTCCATTGTCGGCCACAGGAAGATGAAACACTTTCCAATCCGACATAAACACCAATACACTTTCGCATGTATCTGTTTTTTTTAACGGAAAAATATCATTGGACAGAAGTTCTTCTGCAAACATGTTAGGCTTTAATTATTCGTTGTAAGAATGTATCCACTATCGTGTTAAATTCAACAGGACGTTCCATCATGGGAGCATGTCCACATTGATCGAGTAAATGTAATTCCGAGTCGGGTAATAATTGATGAAATTCTTCACCCACTTCTGGAGGTGTTATCGTATCATTTTTACCCCAGATTAAACAAACAGGTTGCGTAATTTTGGGTATGTCCCTTCGCATGTTATGGCGAATGGCCGACTTTGCCATCATCAGTATCCGTAATACTTTCCCCTTATCGTTAACAGTTTCAAATACCTCATCCACCAATTCATCTGTTGCGGCTGCAGGATCATAAAACGTGAGTGCTACTTTTTGCCTTATAAATTCTTTATCCCCTTTTTTGGGATAGGAACCTCCCATAGCATTTTCGTACAATCCAGAACTACCCGTAAGTACCATTGAAGATATTTTTTCAGGATGTTTACGTATGTATACCAAGGCAACATGACCTCCTAAAGAGTTGCCGAGGAAATGTACTTTTTCAAACTTTTTATATGCGATAAAATCATCAATATAGTCTGCTAACCCCTCTACACTTAATTTTAAAATATTCATCTCAAAAATAGGCATCAGCGGAATGACAACTTTATATCTTTTCGAAAAATGGTTCAACACATCCTTCCAGTTACTTAATGCTCCAAACAATCCATGTAAAAGCAAAAGTACCTCTCCCTCACCCTGTTCGATGTAGCTGAATTTATCTTCTTTCCTTAACTGAATATCCATTAATCGTGTATCTAAACAAATCAAATATATATAAAAAATCCTTACTGCTTTGGTGTTGCCGCCAATAAAAAGTTTTTGATCATCATACCACCATACTCGGTAAGACATGATTCGGGATGAAATTGAATACCCCAAACAGGTAATTGCTTGTGTCTTAATGCCATCACTTCTCCTTTGGATGATGTAGCTGTTACTGTTAAACAATCAACCATCTTAGTGAGCAGAAGTGAATGGTAACGCGTAGCATTAAAAGTTTCCGGAATACCCATAAAAAGCACATCCGTTGTGTGTGTAATTTGATCCACTTTTCCATGCATCGGCACAGCTGCTTTTTGTAAGGATGCACCAAAAAATTCACCGATAGCCTGATGTCCTAAACAAACACCCAATATGGGTTTATGAAAAACCGATTGTTCAATTACTTCCATCAGCAAACCCGCATCCTTTGGAGCTTGCGGACCGGGGGATAGAATGATGGCATCAAATTCATTCAACCTTTCGGTTACATGGGGATGATCATTTCGCATGACAGTACATATTGCTCCGTTTTGCTCAATATAATCTTTGAGCATATAGGTGAATGAATCATAATTATCAAGCAACAAAACATTTAAGCTCATGATACTAAAGCAGCAAATTCTTTTTGATTAAAACAATGTATCCCTTTAGCAATAATTCAGTGAGGTATTCTTTATCCTTTTCAGATAAGGATAATAAAAAAACTTCCTTACGTTGAGTGAAATTAAATAATATTTATCGGCAAAAATAGCTGAATTGTTTTTATAAAACCGTAATCCATGGTAGTGGTAAAATACCGGACGAAAAGCAGCTTTTGTTTTTTTAACAACACCTGTGAGTGTATTTTTTTCCATTTTAAAGGCATACTGTTGACAATTCCAAGGGGCCAATCCTCCTCCCAAATGTTGTAACTCCCATACCCCATCAAATTGTGTTGTCCAACTGTCAAGGTATTTCTGATCCCCGAACTTGCCATCCTCCATGCGGTTATAACACCATTCAATACAGGCATCACGCCACCATTTAAGCACCTTCATCCCCTTCACATCATTACGAAAATACATAAACTGCACACAGTATTTTCCACTGGTTGCACTTTGATCATATTGTTTGGTATAACGATGTTCTGTAATTAGCACTGAGCACTCCGCAGGAATTTCATCTAATAATATTTTAGGTGACTGGTAAAAATACATATCTGCATCCAGGTATGTACAATTAGCCAATTGAAAGGTGTTGATGCAATATAAAATTAAGGATGAGGTAGACGTCCAGCAATACTCACCGCGCGACCGTTCTTTTTTTACACGCAACAAATCTTCATCCTCAAATTGTGGCAGTGCAATAACCGTTGCATGCGTAAGTTTTAATTTGTTTAAGACTTCTGCACAGGTATCATCAAATGCCAGGATGTATAAATGAAAATCATGGGTTTGTTCTTCCAGTGACCGGTATAACGCAACACCTCTGCTAAGGTAATTGCTATCGAATAACGTACAGAAATTCATTACGGAAGACATATCTGATTGGCTTATTTCAGTTTGAAAATATAGCCTTTGTAGGGCAATATTTCACCTTCAACATCAATAGTATGTTCCGTTTCAAATGAACTCATGAGTGTATAAGCACTTTCAAATTTTTTAAAAAAGTCATGCTCGTTCAAAATCCAACACGGGTATGATGCTTCATAAATCATTGGAGGTACCGTTTGCACTTTAATACTATTGGGTTTACTCCACACAGGAATTAAATCAAACACAATATACTTAAACCGATGTTGAATCATACTTTCCAGCATCTCATAAGGCTTTTCAATATACTGAATCGTGCTTGAACTAATAAGCGAACTCACAGTCCCTGCTTGTAAACAAGCATCTATTGTTTCATAAAATTTGAGTTGGTTGGTCTCAAAATATTGTTTACCACATTGTACAAACTTTGCTTGTTCTACAATATTCCATTTCACATCCACCAAATCCTCCAAAAACTTTTTGTTTTGAAAATAGGAACTACCTAATGAGCCCCCAAAATCAATGAGGTGTAATTTACCTTGTTCCTGCGAGGCAATCCACATAAGTGCCGACAACAACGGCCACGAATATTCTACTTTATCAAACAGAACCGAATCTCGTTCATATACCGCTTCACCCGCTTTCACTTTGAGTAAAGCATCCTTCACTTTATTCAAAATCTTACCATCATCATACCCCGAAGCATGTTGTTGTGCCTCAGCCCACGTTGCATAATTACCCTTCCACCCCCAAGGGTTTCCGAATAATTTCATCCTTACTTTTTGTGTAAATGACAACATGTTTTGTTGGGTTAGGAAATTCTCTTCTTAACAGCTTTCACAATTACCTTAATGATATTACCCAGCCCATGTGTTTTACCTTTGAGTTGATTTACAGAGTGAGCAAGACACTCTCTAAATATTGTCTCATTGAACACCTCATCTGCTTTTTTTGCATAGGTATAAGCAACATCATGTCTTTCCTGCAATGTTGCAAACAACCAACTCAAAACATAATCACGGGCCGTAGCAGTCGACTGATTTAATTCATTCATATAAATCATTTCAGCCCAACCGGGAATTGGTTTAATGGATTGATGTGCTAGCGTTTTAGTGAATGCAGAAGGAAATAAACTATTAAAATCATTGGCCGGTAACCGGTAGGGGCCTTTTACGGTAAAGTGTATGAGGAAAAATTGTTTCAATGATTCGAGGTACTGAACGGCATGAAAAATTTTATCTTCACCTTTATAGGCATCTATAAATCCGGGCTCCAGCTCCAGTATCAATACTTTTTCCTGAATCTCTTTTGGAACAGATGTAAACAAACGTAAATCGGTCCCTTGTGTATCTGATTTAAACCAGTCGATTTTAGGAACACCTGTTTTGGCAATCACTTCATTTAAGGTAATAGTGTCAATCTGTGCTTCCTCTATTACATTAAACAAATCGGAAAAATGATATTTGGCCACAGAAGTATTATCGGGGTGCAATAAACTTGAGCAATAGGGACTTTGGGTTAAATAGAATGTTCGTTTAGATGAATCACCTTCATGCTTATCCACTACAATCTTGCTGAAGCTATATAGTTTTTTGAAATGGCTTTCATCATTCACAATATATTCAAAATCGCGGTTATCTGCATCAAATGCAATGCATACCGAAAACTTTGCAATGGATTGCCACATCGGATTGATTCCTTCAGAGGCACCAATATCCAATAAAACAGGAGGCTGGTTGATAATATCTTCGCGTTGTGATATTTTGTGTATGATGGAATGTAACGTCATAATGAATCAAGTTATAATATATGTTACATTGATTGCTGTAACCACTCTTTATATTTACGGATACCGGTTTTGATATCTGTATGAGGAATATATCCCAATAATTGTTGTGCCTTTTCAATATTTGCAAACGTTTGCGGAACATCTCCCTGCTGCTCAGGCTGTCGGTCAATTGTAGCTTTCGTAGCAAACACTTCCTCCATGGTTTGGATCAATTCGACCAATGAAATAGACCTATGATTTCCCAGGTTCATAATTTCATACATGGAATCCCGGTAATCAATTGCCGAACGAATACCACTCACGATATCTCCTACATATGTATAATCTCTTCGCGTTGACCCATCACCATACATAGTAATGGGTTCATTGTGAAGCAAGGCTTTTGCAAATTTATTAATCGCCAGATCCGGACGTTGACGCGGACCAAAAACAGTGAAGAAACGCAAAGCGACAAAACGGATCCCATGAAGATGTGCATATACATGTCCAAGTAATTCACCTGCAACTTTTGTTGCAGCATATGGACTGATAGGTTTTAACACATAATCAGACTCGGACCATGGAACATTTGGATTGATACCATACACACTACTGGAAGAGGCAAATACGAATTGTTTAATCTTAAGTTTGTGTGCAATTTCGAGCATTGATTGTGTGCCCTTAACGTTTACCCTTTCGTATTCCATTGGGTTTTGAATACTTGGACGCACTCCGGCTTTTGCAGCAATATGAATAATTACATCGTATGTTTTACCCGACAATTGTGCGAGCAATTCTTCCGTTTCACAAATATCTTTCCGGATAAGGGTTACTCTGGAATCATTGGCAAACGAAGCCATATTGCTGAGCTTAATAGACTCTGCATAGAATGTATCAAAACAATCAATAATTGTCACCTCCCAGTTACCTTCATTCAAAAGTAATTCGGTTAAATGACTTCCTATAAATCCGGCTCCACCTGTTATAATTGCTCTTTTCATCTATAATATGGTACTCAAATAATCTAATCTGTTAGTGTACTTTGCCACCTGTTTACTTGTGCTTTTTTCGAGGTAGGCTTTTACCGTTTTATTCTGTATTCCGTACCTCAAAATATTTAACCATTCTTCACCTTCCATACCCCGCTCACATCTCCAGATAACATGTTTAATTTCTTCTGTATCCTTTGCATTTTTCAAAATGGTAATTTCAGGTGAATCCTTTTCAACGGCCGAAAGAATATCGGAGTTGATGAGCAACATCCAAATACTCATTTCTTCTTTGTTCAACGTTGTCAGTCTACGTTCAAATTCCTGCACATTCATTATATAGCCAAGCATTCTCGACTCACGCATCCAGGCCATAAAAGAATGAACCGGGTAATGATGGTAATGCTTTTCTTTTAAGTACCTGTTGAGCTTATAATTCACAGACTCTTCCTGTTCACTCAAAAACTTACGTTCAATCTCCTTCGATTCCTTTTTGAGCCAGGTGCGTTCACGTTCATTACCATCGGGCAAAAAGAAAGAGCTTTCGCCATCACGCCACATGTAAAAACAGGAATCGTTTTGTTGTTTAACAAAATATTCATTCCATTCTTTTGCAGTGTAATAATGAATAGACCTAAGGTATAATTGCGTAAGCGGACTTTCAAATGGAATACATTTTAACTCAGATCCAAAAATTCCCTTAACGATATATGGTTCTTCGGGAAGACGTTCCTTTATCTCCTTTTTAAAACGTCCTGCATTGATAAATGTTCCTTCTATCTTATACTCACTCAAAATTTTTACCTGCTCATTGGTGAGCATAAATTCGGGTGGTAAAAAATAGGGCGTATAATAATCAAACTCTTTTTGAATGGTTTTAATCCCTGCGGTAAGGTTCAGCTCAAACCCCTCTTTTGAACGCAACAATGCAATGTCATGCGCATACGGGCGCAAAATAATTTCAAACACATCCCTGTTTTTATTGATCAAATCAATAGCCTCCGGATTAAATCCTGCAATATCTGAAATAGTCGCCCCCGTTAATCCCAGTGAAATTTTCTTCTGCAAATCCACATAACTTTTTAACCACTTATAAAAGTATGACGACTTCCCACCATTGAGCATTTTCAGCCACCAATTGGAAGAAAGACACGATGCATCTGCATTTAAGTTAACAACATCAACAAGGGTTTTCATTAGTTAATAACCGCCTTTTTAAATGATTGTGAGATTTCCATAAACTCTTCGAATTTAACATCATCCATTGGAATACCCGATATTATCCGATCTGCATAGTATTTCTTTTCCGGATCGCCCGGAACCATTACTTCGCCTTCACTTAGCTTTGGCAACAAACGAATGCGGTCCACCATGCCCTGCAGGTTTGCTTTGAACATATCAGGGGCAGAGAACTTTTGAATATCAATAGCCATAAAGAAGTGGCTGATCTTACGTTTGGCTTCAATCGGTGAGTTGTACATCGGTAAAATATCTTTGCTGATCAATCCACCTGTGATCACTGCACATAAAATATCCACCATCATACCCAACCCAAAACCTTTGTATTCTCCGGCAGGACTTAAACTTTTTGCCACATGCGGATTGGTAGTTGGTTGTCCGAACTCGTCATACGCCCACTGAGCAGGGATTGTTTCATTGGTACGTCTGTAATTGTTAATTTTATTCCATGAGACCAATGATGTAGCCATATCAAGGCACAATGGTTCTTCGTTGAGAAGAGGTGCGGTAAAACAAATGGGGTTGGTTCCAAAAAATGCCTTTTGTGAATTGAACGCTTTCACCAAAGCATCGGCATTGGTAAAAGAGAAACCTAACATGTTATGATTTGCAGCCCGTAAAGCGAAATATGCCGCGGCTCCAAAATGTGTGGAGTTAGTAACATTTACGGCAGCCATCCCTGTTTCTCCAGCAAGTTTAATGGCGTAATCCATGGCCACCGCACCAGAATGATGCCCGAATGAATCAACTGCGTCAACAATCGCTGTTGAAGGGGCTGTTTGGTTTATCACCATCACATTCTGTTTATTCACCCGTCCTGAATCAACAGCCCTGCAGTAATGCGGGAACAGGTTGATTCCATGTGAATCTACACCCCGTAAGGAGGTTTGAAGAATGGAGGATACAACATGATGCACGGCATCCTTATTCACTCCCTTTTCAAGAAGTATTGTTTCCATTAATTGATTTAAAACAACGCTATCTAATTTTACCATGCCTGTTGCACATTAATCCATTCACCTTTTTTTGTTAAACTTTCATTGGCTGCGTCAACCACTGCATTCGAAACAAGTGCATCCTTGATGGATGGACGGTGTTGCTCCAAATGACCAAGGGTTGTTTTGCCCTCTTGTATATCGAGTACATCTAGCATGAA
>JAZKGH010000203.1:0-7856 GCA_040386055.1 Bacteroidota bacterium | reverse complement strand
CTTCATTGTATATGTTTTTGAAGTAAACAGCATTGATACTGATATTATTCTTTACACTGAAACCTGTTGCTGTAGAAGATAAAATAATCCCGTCAGAATTTCTGGCAACGGTGTTGTTATATACTTTGACTCCTGCTCCGCCTACCGAGATCCCGGCACCATTGTACCAGCTCACGTTATTGTAAACAATGCTGTTTGCTCCAACTCCAATACCGTAATAGGTATTGTGATGTGCATTATTGCCTATTAGAATTGCATTACTGCCGGCAATAATACCTTCTTTGGGATTGTTGTGAACATGGCAGCTGAGAAGAGTATTGTAGTTGGTGGTAAGATGAAAACCAATACTCCGGTTATCGTGTACATGTACTTTATCAAAAGTAAGATCATGAGCAGCAAGGCGGCTGTGAATGGCAGGCCAGAAAGCTTTACTATTGGTAACCTCACAGTTTTTCACCGTTATATGATGGGCCTTATCAAACACTATTCCCCATGCTGGAGTATCCATACAGTTAATGGTAAATCCATCAAACTCAATATAGGATGCAATATTGGCATCGTTGTAATAGCGGAAACCCACAATGCATTGATTGTTTATATTACCCGGCTTGATCACAGGGTGATGTCCGGTGTATGCTTTGATCACAATTGGATCTGCTGAGGTACCGTGTACATAAGTACTGATGGTTTCAACATATGTTCCATTCATTACATGTAATATATCGCCAGCTACTAATCCATTTATTCCTTTATTAAGGGTGCGGTACGGATATGAAAAAGTTCCGGCATTAGTATCGTTACCTGATAATGAATCAACATAAAAATCTCTGCGACTTTCCATGTCTACCCCTCCCTCGTAAGCACCATAATCATAGGCCCCGTTCTGTGGTCGTGATACGCCCAATAAATCTGTTGTTACATCGGCAATTGTTATGCCCGCATTAATAGCAGGACTGCCCAATGTCAACCTGAAATCTCCACCTGCATGATCCACAAACCATGGATTGCCATAAAAATTATCATGCACCTTAATATCACTTGTATCGGCAGGATTCGGGAAATAGAAATACACATTTCCCAGCAAGTCATTATTGAACAGAATATTATTGGCGATCTCTACATGCTGAACTCCATTGTCATTACCTGAAGGTCCTGTAACTTTAGCCATATAGATCCCGGCATTGTTACTATAACAGGTATTGTTGAATACCTTCACATTGCTTGTGTTGTAGGATAGATCTATTCCGGCATCGCCATTACTATAACAAACGTTATTGTAAACAAGAATTCCCACATCTACGTGATTGATCCCGATCCCTGATTTTCCGGAGTTGCGGTAAACAAGATTGTTTCGTACAGTTACATTCCTTGTATTTCTTGCATTATTGGCCGGGTTGGTGCCAAGCTTGATGCCATAACCGCCATTATCATGAATGCGGCAATTTTCAATCAGAATTTCAGGACAAACAAGGTAAAAACCATGACTGCCTTCATTCTCCCGTCCGTTGCCATATACATCCAGATCAATGAATTTATGGTTTCGGGTAAGATTTGTATCTGGTCCGGAAGTGAGGAAACCACTTTGATAACCATTCCTGATCACACATTTTCTGAAGGTAACGTTATTGCCTCCAACATCGATTACACGGCTTTTCAGATTGATGCCATCAAAGATGAGGTGACTGAAAGAAACATTGTTGGCAGAAAGAGTCATCACCTGTACCGTGGCTCCCAATGTATCAGAAGCAGGGGGGAGGATGATAGGCCTGTTTAAGCTATCATAAGCGGTGATCGATACATCTGATTTATAAAACGGGAGCTTTTCCGGATAAATACCCGGCATGATATACAGCACATCACCGGACGACAATAATGTTATTCCTTTTTTGATTGTTTTAACTGCGGTAGTAGTGGTTAAACCATTATTGGCAATATTAACATCACTACCATTCACGACATCTACGTAATAATTAGTAGCGGTAAGCATTCCTGACAAGGAAAGAAAAACAGATACGAGCAAGTACCTGATTGAGTTCATTAATTTCATAAGAATTGTTGTTTAAAATTTGATTAAGGTAAAGTGACATCTTCCTCGGGAAAGGTTGCTTCTTTTTTTGAAATGAAATGCTGTTTTGAGAATTCGCTACTGCGTTTTGAGAATTCGTTTCAAGTCTTGTTCTCCAAGTGGCAGGGACATGCAATCCTTCTTAAATGATGAAGTGACGTTAAACCAAAATTAATTGCCGGATGTATACCAAAAAATGAAGTGAATAAGCAGCTTAAACCGTTAATATGCCGTTTGCACATATCGAAGTATGAAGGTAAAGTTATCCAACAGAAAACCTATTCTACTGTTTGCAAGAATATGTTATACTGAATTCATTCAACCTGTATCTGTTTTAATTTAGGCCAATACTTAAACTCAGTTCTTAAAGTAAGGCCTTCTGATTACAGCAACGTATTTTATAAAACGTGTGTGCATGTTAATTTATACTGTATATTTTCTAATATTGCAATTACCTTGACCACCATTTTCTAATAACTAAACTATGCATGTAGGGAAATCATATAAACTCACGGAGTTTCTTTTTTGGACCAGAAGAAACATTTTTTGGCTGTTCATTATTGGCATTGTTCCCACTGTTCTGTATGATGTGTTTGATCTTAAATGGCTATCTGTCCCTTGGGCCGTAATTGCTTTGCTGGGTACTGCAACCGCATTTATTGTTGGATTTAAAAATGTTCAAACATATAATCGCACATGGGAGGCCAGGCAGGTTTGGGGTGCATGTATCAGCAGCAGCCGTGCGTGGGGTACGATGTGTATAGATTTTGTTAATAACAAAGAACTTACGAAAGAACTTATTTACCGCCATTTCGCTTGGCTTACCGCATTACGGTACCAGCTGAGGGCAGGTAAGGATTGGGAAACCACTTCAAAGAAACACAATAAAGAATACCAACGATTCTATTCCATTCCGGAAAAGGAAATACCTCTGGAGAAAGAGTTGGCGAAATACATCACACCGGAAGAACTAACATACATTTTGACTACTCAGAATAAAGCGGCTCAACTGATGCGCTTGCAAAGCAATACCTTGAAAAAGCTTCATGACGATGGAGTGATTGATGGGCTGAAATTTTCGGATATGCATAAAGCTATTCGTGATTTTTTTGACCATCAGGGCCGGAATGAACGCATTAAAAACTTTCCTTATCCAAGACAGTATGCTTCCATTAATTCTTTTTTTGTGAGGTTGTTTTGTATTCTCCTTCCTTTTGGAATGCTTGGAGAGTTTGATACACTCAATGATCAAATGAGCGGTTTTTTGCATGGAAAAATGGTGTGGTTGGTCATTCCGTTCAGTATGTTGATCTCATGGGTGTATACATCATTGGAGCAGGTAGGGGAGAGTACCGAAAATCCCTACGAAGGAAGTGCCAATGATGTTCCGATTTCCCAAATGAGTAGAATGGTTGAAATTGATATAAGAGAGATGCTTGGTGAAACAGATCTCCCCGAAGCACTCCAACCTAAAAATAATATCATTTTGTAAATAGATCCTCTGTTGGCATTGCCAGTACCTCGTAAAGAAAAGTTATGTACCAGTCTAAATACCTTTTAACAGCATTGTTGATTGCGTTTGTATGCAAAGCTTTCGCGCAAATACATACTATTGATACCATCATTGACAAAAAACAATATGGTTTTGCTGAATACTACGCCAATGGAAAACTTAAGGCATTGGGTAATTACACTGACACTATGAAGACGGGAGATTGGATATACTTTACATGTAAAGGATTAAGATTGGCATATGGCAAGTACAAGGACAATTATAAGTATGGTAACTGGACGTATCAACACTCAAAGAATGTTTACAAGGTGAAATGGACAGACAACAATCGCCCAAATGAGAAATTCGAATATGATAAGAAAGGCAATCTCATTATTATAGACATCATTTATGTAAGACCTTGTTTGCATTATTATCGCAATGGTTTTCCTTCTATGACGGCACGCTTGATGTGAGCAATTCAGTTGAAAGGAACTGTACCTTGCAACTTCTTAATCCTAAACAGACTCTTACTATTAATGATCCAAAGATTCATCGTTTTCATTTTAGTTCTCACAAACATCATTACTGCATATGCGCAGGAATCGGAGTGTGCAACTGCTTTGCTGCAAGTGAAACAGGATAGTCTGGTACATTTTGTAAAAGTATTAAGTGGGAGACAAGCGGTAGTAATCAATGGACAATCGGAAGTAATTGAATCGCGTTTTGCCACACATCCCGGGAATAATCTTGCGGCAGAGTATATCAAACAAACAGTGATTGGATACGGATTCAATGTGCAGGATATTCCGTTCAGCTCTTCGGGGCGAAACATTGTTGCATTTAAAAATGGCACAGATATAATCACGCAGGCCTATATTTTAAGTGCGCATTATGATTGTGTGGGCAATGCCACCATGCAATTTCAGGGAGCGGATGATAATGCCAGTGGTGTAGCTGCTTTATTGGAGGCTGCAAGGGTATTACAATCCATCAATTTTCCATATACCATCATTCTTGCTTTTTGGGATGAAGAAGAAAACGGATTATTGGGTAGCAAAGCTTTTGCACCCGATGGTCCGCTGGGGTTTTGGGATGTGAAAGCAGCACTTAATTTGGATATGATTGGTTATGATGGCAACCACGATTCGCTAGCCATGATACATACGTTCCCGGTGGGTAACTCTGTATCGCTGGCTGATAAATTGATGGAGATGAGTCTTACTTACGAAATGGGTTTGCACACACTCATCAAAAATCCGGGCGATAAATCAACTGATCATCAGTCGTTCTGGTCAGTAGGTGCCACAGCGGTGGGCCTCACCGAAGATTATGATCACGACTTTAATCCCAACTGGCATTTATGGGGCGATAGCATTGAGAACATGCATTTGCCATACTTCACACAAATGAGTAAGCTGGCCATTGTTTCCATTTGTGATATCAGCAAGACCGGAAAACTAACGGGAGAACGGGAACTATCATCCTTCACTTTTTCATTGTATCCCAATCCGGTATCGGATGTATTGCATCTCCAACTAAACAGATTCATTCAAACAGGTGAGGTACGGGTGTATGATATAATGGGAACATGTGTGCAACACACCTTGATAACGGGAAATGAATTAATCTTGCCGTTAGCTCCATTACCTTCCGGATATTATATCGTTGAAATCCATTCAGAGGAAGGCCAAACAAGAAGAAGTTTTATTAAAGCAAATTGAATTGACACGAGCTAATTGTTCCCTCAGATGACACGGATTTTTTCTGTGTCATCTGCGAAATCTGCGGGAGACAATACTCAATAGTCATATAAAAAATCCCGATTATACATGTACAATCGGGATTTTAAAAAGTATGAATATTAATGCTTGACCAGTCGGGCTGTAAAATACTTGTTAGTAGAGCGGACAAGAACAAGATACTGTCCGTTGGAAAGGCTTGTAATATCGATGGTATTGTTTGATACTGCATTTTTTTGCAATACCACTTTGCCTTGCACATCCATTATGCGAACATCTGCCAACATATTTCCATCAGGAAGATTTAGCGTCACAAAATCACTTGTTGGATTCGGGTAAACAGTAATCGGTTCGGTAAGTGTAAGGTTTTCACTCAGTCCTGTAAATCCTTCAGGAACCACCATAAATTGACCCATCATACCCGCATCTTCATGCATCAGGATATGGCAATGGAACATGTAAGGAATAATGGTATCGGTAAAATCCTCAAATTGGGTAACAAAGATCACTGAATCACCGGTTGGTATTAACACCACATCTTTTCTGCCACGTTCTTCAATTGGCGGAACAGAGCCATTTCTGTCAATCAGGTTAAACTGCACATCATGGATATGAAACGGATGTGCCACCATTGTTTCATTCACCAGTTTCCATTTTTCAACAGCATTTACCGGAATGAAAAAATCAATGCGCATCATGTCGAATGAGTTCCCGTTAAAATAGAATGGCCCGTCCATCACCATTGCACTGTCGGCAGTAAACCGGATGGTGCGGGTGGTATTAGCCAACGCAGGATTATAAGCCTGCTGACTGGTTAGGGTAGTAGGAATCGTTGTAATGGGACTGCTTGTTTGCGGTCCAACACGAAGCTGCATGATATTAAAATCAATACCATTCAACGGACTATCCATTGGCGGTCCGCTAGGCATAGGCATGGTTGGCCCGCCTTGTATACCCATTGCCAGTTCTGAAGCATAGCTCATCAGAAAAATATTTTGCCCGTTCATGCCGTTCAGGTCAATCACAATTTCCGCGCGTTCACCGGGAGCAAGCCTAATACGTGTGACATCTACAGGTGCATTCAGTAATCCACCATCGCTTGCAATAATCTTGAAATGTTTATTACCTGATAATCCGAAGTTGAATACACGTTCTCCTGAAGCATTCAATAAACGCATACGGATAACTTGTGCCGGACAATCAAGGTAAACAGACTGACCATGATTGGCTCTCGCACCATTCACCAAAATAGTAGAATCCTGCATTCCGAGAGGCATTGCCTGATTCACGGTATCGTATTGCTGACACTGTACAATTACAGGGAAATCATCTATACCATACATTCTGGGTAATGGAAGTGATGCTTCTATCGAATCACGTACAATAATCAATCCTGCAGCACCTTTTATGGCTTGTACTGCAGTTTTCATATGCATGTGCGGATGATACCAATATGTAGCCGCATGATCCATTACTTTAAATGTTGGATGCCAGTTGGCTCCGGGCATGATAGGAGTATGTGGCCCGCCATCCCATTTGGCAGGAAGATGAATGCCATGCCAATGGACTGTGGTTGTATCATCAATAAGGTTGTTAACATTGATCGTAACATTCGATCCTTTATTGAATATCAATGTCGGACCTAAGTATGAATAAGTATTGTATGCATAAGTGTTTGATTTTTTTCCGGGAAAAAAAGCAACACTGTCAATATGCATCGTCAAATCATAAGTAGGTCCAACGATTGTATCAGGTATGAGCAGAGGCGTTTGTGCATAGGCACTTATAGCCATGGGCAATACTAATAACGAAAGAATTTTTTTCATCTGAGATCTATGCATCCTTTGCTTATTGAATAGTTATTTTATGCGTTTCGGCAGCAGCAGGAGTTGAAACCCTAACGAAATAAATTCCTTGAGAAAGTGTAGTCACATCAACCGTTTGATTGGAAACGCCTGAGAGTTCACCGCAATCTTTCATCGCAACTATTTTTCCTGTTAAGTCCAATACTTCCATTTTCACCGGTTGTGTGGTTGCAAGTGTTAATCCGATATGGATGGTTTCACTTGTTGGATTCGGATAAACTGTCACAGCGCTCAAACTGTTTTCTACAGACTGTAATCCGGTAGACGAACCCGTAAAGGCTAATTCATCTACCCACAAATAATCATTAACGGTAGGAGTGTTGCCGCTGGCTTTCATCACAATTAAGCATGTATCAGGATTGTTACCATCTGTGTAAACAATCGGAATA
Organism: Bacteroidota bacterium; assembly: GCA_040386055.1. GTDB lineage: Bacteria > Bacteroidota > Bacteroidia > UKL13-3 > UKL13-3 > UKL13-3. Next base: position 303 of record JAZKGH010000203.1, on the reverse strand, counting down.
GAGAAACTTGCCCAACTCATGGCCATACCTGATAGCGTAACACTACCGGCTCCCACAGGTACACGCATGTTTGTTCCGGCATCCCAGCGAGTAAGCGTAACGGTAATTGAACCCTGACTGCTTCCGTAAATCATATGTTGCCATTTGCCGGTTAAACTGGTTGGGCGTGCAGTCATTGCAAACCCTGATGTTGGCATCATGGTCATTGGATCTAATGTTCCGCTTGCGGTCATTCCATTTACCACAGTTGTTGCCACCATTTTAGAAGTTAGTTTTAAGTAGGAAGATCCCGCTGTTCCCGGA
>JAZKGH010000202.1:0-5382 GCA_040386055.1 Bacteroidota bacterium | reverse complement strand
AATAAGAACCTACACAGGGTAAGTTTTTAAACTTTGATCCTTTGATGAGTTGCTGAAACCGGTCACGTTTTTCCTGGTAAAATTTACCCAGTTGCAGGTAAGCATCCTTATCCGTCATAAAATCGGCCAGTGCATACTGAATAGGTGTATTGGTGCTAAAAGCCATAAACTGGTGCACCTTACGAAACTCAACCATAAGATTAGCCGGAGCCAATACGTATCCCATTTTCCAGCCTGTGGTATGATAGGTTTTTCCAAAGGATGAAACGATGATACTGCGTTCGGCAAGTTTTGGATAACGCGCTACGCTCTGGTGTTCGATATCATCAAAAATGATATGTTCATACACCTCATCGCTCAATATTACAATCTCCGTTTTATCTACAATCTTCTGCAACTTCAGCATATCCTGAGCCGTGAGAATTGTACCCGATGGATTATGTGGTGTATTGATAATGATCATTTTGGTTTTATAGTTCACCAACCGCTTCAATTCATTCCAGTCGACTTTATACTCCGGAAATTTCAATTCAAAAAACACCGGGCGACCACCATTCAATTCAATGGCAGGAACATAAGAATCATAACAAGGTTCAAGTACGATCACTTCATCGCCCTCCCGCACCACCGCAGTGATGGCAGCATACAACGCATGCGTACCTCCGGGTGTAACCGTAATTTCCGTTTCAGGATTGTACACGGCCGAATAGAGCGCTTCCGTTTTTTCGGCTATACGTTCACGTAACGGTAATACACCCGGCATCGGTGCATATTGATTCAATCCTTTTTTCATATAGGTATTCACCAACGACACCAATTTTTCTGAGCAGGAAAAATCAGGGAACCCCTGTGCCATATTGATGGCACTATGTTCATTGGCTAAAGCAGTCATTATACTAAATATAGTAGTGCCTGTTTTGGGTAGTTTCGATTTAATGCTTCCGGGAAATTCCAAGGCTTTTGTATTTTGTTTCGATGGATAAGTTAACACCTTACTTGTAGCATTACGAAACCCTTTTCAAAAAATTATGCGTTTGGTTGATAATCAAAACAAAAAAATCGGATCACAGGATAAGTGTGTCCGATTTTTATATCATGCGAGTCATCTTAATTCTCATTAAAACGAGAGTTACGTTAAGGTAACAGCACGTAACTTAGCCTCAAGATCCTTGTTTACAGGAGCCAATGGTAAACGTACCACATTCTGGCATAAGCCCATTTGGTTCAACAATATTTTCACACCTCCGGGACTTCCATCCACAAAGATCATTTTCATTACTTCGTATAGTTTGAAGTGTAAAGCACGTGCTTCTTCAAATTTCCCATCCAGTCCAAGACGAACCATATCGCTGAACATGCGCGGGTAAGCCTGTGCAATTACGGAGATAACACCTGTCATTCCCATTGCGAGGAATGGAAGCGTTAAATTATCATCACCTGAAATTACCGAGAAATTGGAGGGTTTGTCTTTTAAAATATCCATGAATATTTCGGGACTTCCCGAAGCTTCTTTCACTGCAATAAACTTATCGGATGTTTTTGCCAAACGCAGTGTTGTTGCAGCACTGATACCTGCACCTGTACGGCCGGGAACATTGTAAATAATAATTGGCAACGGAGTAACCTTAGCCAATTCCATATAATGAAGGTAAATACCTTCCTGATTTGGTTTGTTGTAATACGGACTTACCGAAAGAATAGCACTGTACCCTTTTGTATCCAAAGATTGCATAGCTTCCATTACTTCACGTGTATCATTTCCACCAATACCCGCAACCAACGGCACACGACCATTTACTTTTTCAGCTACAAATTTAAACACCTGTTTTTTCTCTTCTTTATTCAAGGTTGGTCCCTCACCTGTAGTTCCCAATACCACTAAATACTCCAGCCCCCCGCTGATGCAGTGTTCAATAATTTTTGCGAGTGACTCAAAATCGATGCTGTAATCAGCATGAAATGGGGTGACTAATGCTACGCCTGTACCTTTCATGTGTTGTTATTTTTCGTTCTAATTGTTATTTGTACTAGTTGCATCCTTTGAGTCTTTTTTGATACCAGATGCAAGATACTAGATTCCAGCGCCCCTTATCCGGCATCTGGAATCCGGTATCCCGTATCTTCATATCGCTCTCAGGTAAAAATCCATTTGTTCGATGAGCAAAGATAAGTCTTTCTTTGGTCCGATATCAATCATGGCATCGTAATAATCCAGTCCTCCTGTCATGTTGGATGCCACTCTGTATTTTGCCTGCGAATAGACTGCCATAGCCTGCATGGGTAATATGGGTTCAAAATACAGATTGAGTAACAGATCAAAATCGAGTTGTAAAAACTGACCTATTTTACCTTTGATAGGAAGATTGATACCGTTCAATTTTTCCTTCCAGAAAAACTCAGAATGGAGGACAAATTTCTTTGTAGGTGGTAAGTTTTTCTGGTTTACATAACCCATCAAAAAAACCTTCTTTCCTTCTGTTCTAAGTTCATTTGCATATTGCGCAACCAACTGCTCATGCTGTATACTATCGGCATCATACACAATTCCAATATGGTTCACTTCATTAAAAGGAACACGTTTGTGCTTTATTTTTTTCTGCCCAAGCTCGCGTTCCAATTGCCAGCGGCCAATATAATTTTTAATATCCTCTATTAACTTCATAATATGCGATTCTCGATACTCGAAGTTTGATATTCGATACCTCGTTGGAATGCTTGACAATCGATTTGATTAGGGTTCAAATGTATTATGATTTTTTTCAACTACTGATAAAAATTTATTGATATGCCTGCCTAGTTTATCTGTTTGCTCCCGTATGCATTTATATGAGGCTTCATCCTTTAATGATTCTGTTTCAAAAAGAATATCTAAATGATCCAATGTTTCATCGCATGATGAGAGTGCATAAATCAAAAACTTAATAAAATCATGTTTGTACCTTCGTCTACCATATCCTTCTACAATATTCGAACGAATAGATTTACTCGATCTTCTGATTTGTTGTGCTTCTTCAAATTGTTCAAACTTTGGCAGACTTAATGTCATCTTATGAATAGCAACACTCAATTCTTTAGCCTGTTGCCAAATCAATAGCTTTGTATAACTCATATCGGGGTTTAGATAATCGTGTAAATATAAAAAAACCGAATTGCTTACAAAACCCATCCGATTATAATTCCTGTTTTACTTTCTTCGACTATCCAGTATCCAACTTCGAGAATCTAGGATCGAGAATCGATCATTTGCATAAACTCCTCTTCGCTGATGATGGGTACATTTAAGTCTGTTGCTTTTTTCAATTTCTCCGGGCCCATTTTATCTCCCGCTATGAGATAGTTTAGACTTTTACTGATACTCCCCACATTACGTCCGCCATTGAGTTCAATCATTTTTTTCAAATCATCCCTGCTCATTGAAAATACACCTGATACCAGAAAACTCTTTCCTTCCAATACAGTTGTACGAACCACTCCTTCTTCTTCCTCAACTTCTAACTTAAGACCATATTTTTTAAGCTGTTCACAGATTTTCATATTGGCCGGTTCTGCAAAAAAACGAACTACATTTTCTGCAATTTTATCTCCTATTTCATAGATGCCGGCTATCTCTTCCTTGCCTGCCGTCATTAGCTTATCAAGTGTCAGAAAATGTTTGGCTAATTTTTTGGCTACTGTTTCGCCTACCATACGAATGCCTAAAGCAAACAACACTTTTTCGAACGGAACCTTTTTTGAATCCTCTATTCCCTGCAAAATATTCACTACTGATTTTTCCTGCAATGAACGTCTTCCCCACTGGTCTTTTTTCTCGTTGTAGGTTTCAAATTCAAGTCCTAACAGCTGCTCATTTGTTAAGGTGTATAAATCCGCATATGTATGGATCATTCCCTTCTGATACAATCCTGCAATGGTTTCACCGCCCAAACTATCAATATTCATTGCCTTCCGGCCGATAAAATGTTCAATTCGGCCAATGAGTTGCGGAGCACATCCTGTTTCATTCGGACAATAATGCACCACCTCTCCTTCTTTGCGAACAAGGGTCGTTCCACACTCCGGACAAGTTGTTGTGTAGGTATATTTCAATGCATCGGGTAAGCGCTTGCTTAGTTCAACGGCTGTCACTTTAGGAATAATCTCTCCGCCTTTCTCTACATACACCCAATCATCTTCGTGTAAATCCAGGCGTTCAATTTCATCAGCATTATATAAGCTTGCCCGTTTAACGGTAGTACCCGCAAGCTGCACCGGTGTAAGGTTTGCAACCGGTGTAATAGCTCCGGTACGTCCTACCTGATAGGTTATTTTCTCCAATCGTGTAAGAGCATTTTGAGCTTTGTATTTATATGAAATGGCCCAACGGGGATTCTTAGCCGTAAAACCTAACTCCTGCTGTTGCTCAAAACTATTCACCTTAATCACTACACCATCTATATCGTAACCAAGATGTTCTCTCTGGGTATCATAATAATGAATGAAGTCCATCACCTCATCTATTCCCTTGCATAACTTAAAATGGTCACTTACCTGAAAACCCCACTCTGCTGCTTTTTTCAGACTATTATAATGTGTTTGTGCAACCTGATTATCGGCATAAATATAATACAGAAAACAATCGAGCGGACGTTTGGCAACCTCACGCGAGTCCTGCATTTTTACTGTCCCGGAAGCAAAATTGCGTGGATTCTTATATAAACGTTCTCTGATCTCTTCTTCATCGTATCCTTTAGCTTCTAGTTCCTTACGGTATTCAGTATTCAACTTATCAAATGTTTTCCGGTGCATGAAAATTTCACCACGAATATCAAATGAGGCAGGATAATCACCTGCAGGTAATTGCTGCGGAATGGATTTAATAGTTTTCACATTATTGGTTACATCATCACCCAGCACTCCGTCACCGCGTGTAACAGCTCTTACCATAGTTCCGTTTTCATAAGAGATACTAATGGCAAGTCCATCAAATTTTAACTCTACTACGTATTCAACCTCATTGCCAATTGTTTTACGTACACGCTCGTCAAACTCTTTCAACTCATCTTCGGAGTATGTATTTCCAAGACTCATCATTGGGTATCGATGTTTTACCTGAACAAATTCTTTGGTGATACCGCCACCTACTTTTTGTGTAGGAGAATCTGCCTTTGTTAAATGTGGGAATTGGTTTTCCAATGCTTCCAGTTCTTTCAACAGAAAGTCGAAATCGGTATCACTAATGGTGGGTTTTGATAACGTGTAATAATTATAGTTGTGTTGGTTGATAACAGATATCAACTCATCCATTCGAATAGTAGCTTCCGGTTCATTCATGTTGGCGCAAAATAAGTATTTTGATCCACCACTAAAAAGAGCTTTTTGTAGAATGCAATATTAATTCCTGCC
>JAZKGH010000201.1:0-11391 GCA_040386055.1 Bacteroidota bacterium | reverse complement strand
CACTGCAAACGGAGTGTACACATCATGTACATCGTAACCTGCTTTTACTAATTTTTCTGTTGCCGCAAATACGGTATCCGGGTTATCATAAACCCCAAGCATCATTTTATTAGCCATGTACTGCATCTCCTTTCTCTATACTTGAGTGAGCAGTATGTGATGCATCATGATCATCATCATGAGCGTGAGTGGGAAGGATTGATTTTACTTCAGCCATATTAATTGTAGGTAAGTATCTGCAGAATAAGAAGTAGAAGGTGAAGAACAGTCCGAACGAACCTGCTAGGATAGCAAACTCAATATAAGTTGGCGTATACATAGTCCAGCTCGAAGGAAGGAAGTCACGGTGCAATGAAGTCACAATGATTACAAAACGCTCAAACCACATACCGATGTTCACAATGATTGACATCAGGAAAATGAACCATGGAGTAGAACGGGCCCATTTTGTCCAGAATACCTGAGGTGCAATAAGGTTACAGCTCATCATAATCCAGTAGCTCCACCAGTATGGTCCGGATGCACGGTTGATAAATGCATATTGTTCGTATTCAACTCCGGAGTATGCCGCAACGAAGAACTCAGTGATATAAGCTAAACCTACCATGGTTCCTGTTAACATTACAATGCGGCACATTGCATCTAAGTGACCCATTGTTATATATTCTTGTTGTTTCAACACTACACGACCAACTACCAATAGGGTCAATACCATTCCGAATCCTGAGAAAATGGCACCCGCAACAAAGTATGGAGGGAAGATTGTTGTATGCCATCCCGGTACCAATGATGTAGCAAAGTCCATGGATACGATTGAGTGAACCGAAAATACGAGAGGTGTAGAAATACCCGCTAGGATCAAAGAGATCATTTCATAACGGTGCCATGTTCTGGTTGAACCGTTCCAGCCCATTGAGAAGAAATTGTAAACGAATTTACGAACGCCTTGTGCTCTGTCGCGAACGGAAGCAATATCAGGAATCAAGCCGATGTACCAGAATACTAATGAAACTGAGAAGTATGTTGAGATTGCAAATACGTCCCATACCAATGGTGAGTTAAAGTTAACCCAAAGTGTACCGAAAGCATTTGGCAATGGAATTGGCCAGTAAGCTACCCATGGGCGACCCATATGTGAAAGGATAAAGGAGGCAGCACAAATTACCGCAAAGATGGTCATCGCTTCTGCAGAACGGTTGATTGACATACGCCATTTCTGACGGAACAATAACAATACTGCTGAGATCAATGTACCTGCGTGACCGATACCTACCCAGAATACGAAGTTGGTAATATCAAATGCCCAACCTACAGTTTTATTTAAGCCCCATGCTCCGATACCTTCCAGCATGGTCCAGGTAGTTGCAGCAATCCAGATTGCCAATACAACTGCTGATATGCTGAATCCTATCCACCATGATGTTGAAGGTTTGTTTTCCAAGGGACGCAAAATGTCACGGGTTACATCTGCGTATGTTTTACCACCGTTTACTAATGGTTCTCTTATTGGAGATTCGTATGACATATATTTTAATTAGCTTTTTTTAACGTTGATTAATTATGAATGAGCAGCATGTTCGTGAGCTTTCTCTTCATGTTTTTCTTCTTTGTGCTCTGCACCATGTTCTGCATGATCACCTGCAACAGCTTCTTCTACATTTCTGATCTGAGTCATGTATGAAACCGAAGGTTGAACATTGTATTCTTCTAACAATACATAGCTTCTTTCATTTTTGAACAACTTAGCGATCTCGCTGCTTTTATCATTAATGTCACCGAAGATGATTGCATTAGAAGGGCATGATTGTTGGCAGGCTGTTTTTACATCGCCATCTTTCAAATTACGTCCTTCAACTTTAGCTTGTAATTTACCTGATTGAACACGTTGGATACAGAATGAACATTTTTCCATAACTCCACGTGAGCGAACAGTAACATCAGGGTTGATTACCATACGACCTAAGTCGTTGTTCATATAAAAATCAAACTTGTCGTTTTCACGGTATTTAAACCAGTTGAAACGTCTCACTTTATAAGGACAGTTGTTTGCACAGTAACGAGTTCCTACACAACGGTTATAAGCCATGTGGTTCAAACCTTCCGAGCTGTGAACAGTAGCTAATACCGGACAAACTGTTTCGCAAGGAGCATGTCCGCAATGTTGACACATCATTGGTTGGAATGCAACTTTTACATTTTCAAAGTTTGTATTCTCATCAATCAACGTTTCGTCTTTGCCCTTCAACATATTTCCTGCTAAACCTGCTTCACGAGTGATAGATTTACCATTCTTATCTTTAAAACTGTAGTAACGGTCAATACGAATCCAGTGCATTTCGCGACTGTTCAATACCTCTTTACGACCAACAACAGGAACGTTGTTTTCTGCCGAGCAACTTACCACGCATGAACCGCAACCGGTACAAGCGTTCATATCAATGGCCATGGCCCAACGGTGACCTTTGCTGTCACGCTCATCCCATAATGAAATGATATGTGCGTGATCGTGATTCCCCGCTTTAGGATCTTTGATGAATTCTTTTAAGGATGCTTCTTTAATAATGTTACGACCTTCGATGGTATGATGTGTTTGGGTTTGAGCCAATTCATAATCACCTGAAGCTTTTGCTACTTTAGCATCAGCGGTATTGTATCCAACTGTTTTGTTGAATGAAGCTAATCCATAAGCATTTTTACCAACGTACTTGGCTACTTTACCACCGTGTGTACGACCATAACCAACGGCTATTGAAACCGTGTTGTTAGCCTGACCCGGTTGAACCAATACAGGAATGCTTTCGATAGTATAACCTTTGGTTGTAATTGAAATGACATCGCCATCTTTAACACCTAATTGATCAGCTGTTACTTTACCGATAGCAGCGTAGTTATCCCAGCATACTTTAGAAATTGGATCCGGTAATTCCTGCAACCAAGGATTGTTTGCATTTCTACCATCACCCAAACCTACTTTAGAGTATAAGCTGATTTCGATTTTATCTTTTGAAGAAGTGTAGGCCTGATAAGCTGCATTTACTGCTGCTGTTGGCAATACACTATTACTGTATGACTGAGCTGATTTTTCACCGGCATACATAAAACCATCATGCAATGATTTGTTCCATGCAGTTTCATTAACTCCCATTGCACTCCAGTTTCCTTTAACGAAAGTGTAGTAGTCGGTAGAGTTATCTGCCCAACGTAATAAACTTTCAGGAGCCTGACGTGTATTGAATACAGGGGAGATCGTTGGTTGAATTAATGCATAATAACCAACTTTTGGTTCAGCATCACCCCATGATTCCAGGTAGTGGTTATCCGGTGCATATAATTTACACATGGCACTGGTTTCATCTACCGAACTGCTTGTTGAAACCGTTAATGCTACTTTTTTCAATCCGTCTTCGAAACGTTTTGCATTGTAGTAGCTATAAGCTGGGTTACTGTTCATGAAGATAACCGCATCTACACCACCGTTGTTCATGTCAGAAACGAATGCTTCAAATGCTGTATCGTTACTGTATTTTTGGTTAGAGTAGTTATCTAAATCAACGGTTGTTCCAATGTTCCCCAATAAGCTATTGATAGCGTTTACCAATAATTGATTGTCTAAATTGTTTGAACCTGACACAACCAATGAAGCCCCTTTAGCAGCCCACAATTCTTTAGCAGTATTCTCTACAGAGTTCAATGCTAATTCGATGTTTTGAGCACCTGAAAGGGTAGGAGAACCGGCCATTGCAGCCAGTTTATTGTATAAGCTAATCAAAATCACACCTTCAGCAGATGGTTTGATCGGGAAACGCATATCAGCATTTGAACCGGTTAACGATAAGTTCGATTCAAACTGAATATGACGACTCATTTCTGTTTTACCGTCTCCGGCAGTACCTACCTTACGGTTGATTACCCATTGTTTGGTAAATTCAACCGGAGAGATCCATGTACCTAAGAAATCAGCACCAAAACTTACAATCACTTTTGCTTTGTCGAAACGGTAACCCGGAACAACCGCTTTACCAAATGACTGAGTGTTTGCGTCAATCATTGCGCTGTTTGATACAGCTTCGTAAGTGATGTGTTTTGTATTTGGATATTTAGCTGTGAAAGCTGCAATTGCTTTTTTAACTGAAGGACTGTTTACAGTACCCGATATCAAGCGAATATTTTTAGCAGAAGCCAAACCGGTTTTGATTTTACCATCTAAGGTATTCCAGTCAACTTCGTTACCTTCTGCTTGTGGAGCTTTCAGGCGTTCATTATCATACAATCCTAAAAGGGAAGCATGTTCAACAGCACTGGCTCCACCTTTAAAGATAGGAGACTCAGGGTTTCCTTCAATTTTAATCGGACGACCTTCGCGTGTTTTTACCAAAATACTCGCGCCCGTTTCTGGGTTGGTTGTTGCATACCAGTTTGGAATACCCGGAGTAATGTTTTCTGGTTTTACGATGTAAGGAATAACATTCTTAACAGGCGCTTTATTACATGCAGCCAAAGCAACAGCTGAAACACTGAATCCGAAGTATTTCAAAAAGTCACGTCTGTTTGACGTTAACTCTCCGTCTTGTTCGGTAAGTACTTCTTCTAATGGAATACCTTCAGCAAACTCGTTTCTTTTTGCTTGCAAAAACTTAGGATCGTTGTTTAACTCCTCTAATCCTTTCCAGTATGTATTTTTATTTTCCATGGATAATTTTTTCTCTTTTAAATAAATCTCAAATCTTCAATCTGAAATCTCAAATTAATAGTGGCATTTACCACACTCAAGTCCACCTACATTTGCTACTGTAGCGTATGACTTACCTTGTGCTTTTAAGTCCTCATGTAGTTTTTGGTAGTAGTCATTGTTGGCCATGTCTACTTTCGCTTCGCGGTGACAGTTGATACACCAGCCCATTTGCAATGATGTTTGTTGCGAAACTACTTTCATGGTTTCAATAGGACCATGACAAGCCTGGCATTCTACTTTACCAACTTTCACGTGTTGTGAGTGGTTAAAGTAGGCCAAATCAGGTAAGTTGTGGATACGTACCCATTTGATTGGAGTTTGTGTTTTAGCAGGGTCGTAAGCTTTTTTATCAGCATCCCATCCTACAGCATTGTATATTTTTTGAATTTCAGGAGATACTTTTCCATCATAGTTTTTACTTGCAGTTACATGCGCATGGCAGTTCATACAAGTGCTTGGTGAAGGAATTGTAGCCTGTTTACTCTTATCAGCACCACTGTGGCAATACAAACAGTTGATTTTATATTTACCAGCGTGAAGCTCATGTGAGTAATTAATGGGTTGAACCGGAGCATATCCTTTTTGAACACCCACTTCTTTATTACCGTAGTCAAATCCTACCAATCCACCCACAACAGTGAAGGCTAAGATGACCACAATGATACCTACTACAGGATGTTTCTTAAACAACTTGTAACGAACCGAAGTTGGTCTTTCTTTCCATGAAATGCGTTGCACTGACTCTTCAGCAGCAGCTTCAGGGAATTTTTGTGCGTATAATTGATCAACAACTTTGCGGATGCTGAACAAAATGAACACAATTACAAATAATATGATCGCAATTATGCTTAATCCCCAGAAAGTGGTTGAGTTGTAGAAACCATCTTGAGCACCGGCTGATGAAGTTGCACCGGTAGCGTCACCGCCAACAGATGCATTTGCAGCAGCAGTAGGCTTTTCGCTTTCAGCTTTGATGTACTCTACGATAGAAGCAACTTGTCCATCCGAAAGATTTTCGAACGAAGTCATTACCGACTCGTTATTCTCTTTGTAAAGAGCTACTGCCGTGGCATCTCCGCTTTTAACAAGGGCTTGTGAGTTTCTAATCCATTTGGTAAGCCATGCTGCATCTCTGCGTTTGTGAACGTCTTTCAGGGCAGGGCCAACAACTTTTTCGGTGATGGCATGACATGATGTACAGTTTGCTGTGAATAATTTTTCGCCCTCTGAAACGTCTGCCGAGGCAAAACGCGTTGAAAATGAAAGAAGAAGAAACAGTGAGGTAAACTTTAATAATCTCATTGTAAAATGCTGATTTCTTTAATGATAAAACAACCTGTGAGTGATATGGAAATAACACACCAAACCCATATTGAACGCGCAAATATATTGACAAAACTTTAATTCAATCATGGCTGTGTAAAAAAAAATTATTTAGATGTATTCTAAATAGATTTTTCAAGAAGATTATAAAAATCTCAATATTTCGTTATGGGAGGAACGAGTGTTTATTGATGTCGGAGTTGAATATTTTGGCTTTGTAGTCAAGTTCTTCGAAAACAGAATTTTGACTCAGAAACTCAGGAACAATTTGCTTCATTTTGGATACGATGAACTCATTGTTTTGTTCTTTGTAGAGCGCAATAAGCATGTTTATTTGTGATTGACTCCAGTCAAAATCATAGGTACGTACTTTCGCAATCATAATTTTAGGATGATAGGTTGGCAGGGTACTTTCCTGATCGGCCAGAAGTTCTTCTTTCAATTTTTCTCCGGGACGTAACCCTGTAAAAACAATTTGAATGTCCTTACCGACCTTCAAACCGGAAAGTTTAAGCATCTTACGGGCAAGGTCATAAATCCTGACCGATTCGCCCATATCGAATATATAGATTTCGCCTCCGTTGCCCATATTTCCTGCCTCCAAAACCAACTGACAGGCTTCGGGTATGGTCATGAAATAACGAGTAATATCCGGATGTGTTACCGTGATAGGTCCACCTTCTTCAATTTGCTTTCTAAACTTGGGAATAACCGAACCGCTTGATCCTAAGACATTACCAAAACGGGTAGTGATAAAGCGAGTATGATAGCCTCCATGAGCTGCTTGCTCTAGATGAGTATTCAAAGACTGAACATATATTTCGGCAATCCTTTTGGATGCCCCCATCACATTGGTTGGATTCACTGCCTTATCGGTTGAAATCATAACAAACTTATCTACACCATATTCTACGGATAGGTTCGCAATCATTTTGGTTCCTGCAACATTCACCCACATAGCTTCTGTTGGATTTTCCTCCATAAGGGGAACATGTTTATATGCAGCAGCGTGGTATACAATGTTTGGCGCATATTTTTCAAAGATCATTCGCATGCGCGCTTCATTGGTGATATCACCTATTACAAGCTCTATTTTACTTTTGAAATTTATTTTGTTATTGGATGCCAGATCCATATCCAATTCATACAAACGAATTTCCGATTTGTCGAGTAAGATTAATTTGAGCGGATTAAAATGTTTGACTATCTGATTGGCGAGCTCGCTACCAATAGAACCGGCTGCGCCTGTTATCAGAACGGTTTTGTGAAATAATTGCTGGGCAATTGCCCCCTTGTCAAGTACAATCGCTTCCCGTTCAATTAAATCTTCAATTCTAACCTGTTTCAACTGATTATAACTGAGTTCTCCGTTAATCCATCTTTCAGCGGGCGGTACATTTCGTATGTTCACATCCAACTCCAAACATTTCTCAATAATGTTTTGTCTGCGGGTAGTAGATATAATCTGAGGTGAAATGATTAATTCGGTAATATTGAATTTCCGAACCATATTTTCAAAATGGTTATCGAAATTAAAAATGGTCACGTTGTCAACGTAGTTATGCTCCTTTCGGGGATCGTCATCAAAAAAAGCAACTACACGCTTTTCGCCTTTTACACGGCCATGTTGCTCCAGTTTTTGTTTGGCAACAATACCTGCTTCACCGGCACCAAAAATGGCGTAATTAATCACAATACTTTTATCGGGTTTACTTACCTGAATAAACAATATTTTGGCTGACATCCGGAAGGCACTCATGAGTACCAGACATCCGAAGTAATCAATAATAATAATGGAAATCGGAATAAACGAAACATGAGCCGGGCTTACTCTCAGGTAAAAGATATTGATAAACCCAAGCAGGATACTGCTAAAACTTAGCGTATAAAACAGCCGAACGGCATCCTGTAAGCTGGTGTAACGAATGATGCCCGCATAAATCCTGAAATAAACCATAAACCCGATGCGTACGGCAAGTACAAGTGGTAAGGGGTAAAATAGTTCGATTAAAAAGGGGTCGTTATAAAAAAAGTTAAACCGTAATAATGTTGCAAAAACAAATGATACCGCGCAAATAGTAACATCTATGGAGAAAATAATCCATCTGGGAACAGTACTGGAAGATGGGAATAGTGTTTTGAAGAATTGCTCCATAGCATTACGAAAATATGCTTTTTTTTCTTGTGTTTAATGATTTAAATGCAATATTCTCAGGAGGGTATTCCAGAGAATAGCCATATCTTTTCCGCGGTGATGGTTGTTAACATATTGCAAATTAATTGAGAGCTTTTCGGGCATAATTATGTTGATATACGTTTCTTCGGGGTGTTCAGATTTTCCCAATAGTTCATTTTCATTAAAGTATAGAATAGATGCGTAATCTGTAATGCCGGGCTTTACCTGCAATACTTTAAGTTGTTGGGGAGTATACAAATTTACATATTTCCGAACCTCCGGACGTGGGCCTACCAAACTCATGTCTCCTTTCAGTACATTCCATATTTGGGGAAGTTCATCTAATTTGAATTTTCTCAAAAATAATCCTACCCGCGTAATTCGTGAATCCTTAGCACCAATGGTCAGCTGCCCGAGTTTTTCGGATTGAAGTTTCATTGTTCTGAACTTGTATAAGGTGAAGTCATGACCATACCTACCTACTCTGATTTGTTTGAAAAAAATTCCACCTTTTGACTCGAGTGTTATCACCAACCCAATGATAAAAAAAATGGGCAGCAAAAAAATAATGCCACCCAAACTTATGGTTAAATCAAACAGACGTTTACTAAGCTCTTGCATTATACCTGCAACTTATCACATCCGTCAGCGAAAAACAACTCAGCTTTTCAACACTTCCTGAACCGAGCTGATAACAGCATTCGTTACTGTAACAATTTGTTCATCGGTAAGGTTAACATATACAGGTAAAGAAATTTCATTTGCGTAATGAGCATAGGTGTTGGGGTAATGTTTGATGTCGAACCCCTGTTGCTTGTAAAAACTCATCATTGGTAATGGAGTGAAATGAACATTAACAGAAACTTCTTTTTCAAAAATACGTGCAATAATTGAGTCGCGTTGTACTTCTGAAATTCCTTTAATGCGCAACGCATATATATGATAGGAAGATGTTTTTAGGTCATTATGGTATTCAGGAGTAATGGCCCATTCAAACTGTTGCAATTTTTGGGTATACTGTTCAAAAATATGTTTGCGTTGTGGCAAAATGAGTGAATCATAACGTGCCAATTCTACCAGTCCTATAGAGGCCATAATATCGGTCATGTTCATTTTATAACCGGCCTCAATAATATCATACCGCCAGTTTCCCGGTTGGGTTTTTGCCAGTGCATCTTTATTCTGACCATGCAAGGTTGTTATACAGAGTTGAGCGTATACTTTTTCATTATCAAAAGGTAAAGGTAAATTAAAAGCAATAGCACCACCCTCTGCAGTCGTAAGATTTTTGACAGCATGAAAGGAGAATACGGAAACGTCAGTAAAAGTTCCGGCTATTGTATGTTGCATATGTGCCCCAAATGAATGTGCTGCATCACTGATGATAAGAATACGCCCAAGTTGTTTTTGTTCGTTTGTGGTGGGGGTAAATTTGGCTTTAATTTCTTCACGTTTAACAATATCATTCAACTCATCATAGTTGCATGGATAGCCGGCAAAATCAACAGGCATGATCACTTTTGTTTTGTTTGTGATTGCTTTTAGTACAGCTTGAGGAGAAATATTAAAATCGTCTCCGATATCCACAAAAACAGGGGTGGCACCGCAATGTATCACAACATTGGCAGTAGCACTATAGGTATATGCGGGTATGATTACTTCATCTCCGGCTTTTACGCCATACCAGCGAAGCATAATTTCCAATCCGGCAGTTGCTGAGTTGAGACATAACGTAGCGGGATTACCACAGTATGCTGACAGATTCTTTTCAAAACGTTTGGTTTTAGGACCCGTGGTTATCCAGCCGGATTTCAGGGTGTCAACAACTTCGTCAATGACAAGTTGGTCGATATGCGGTGGTGAGAATGGAATCATTGGTTTAGAGTGAAGGATTAATATTGGCACCTTCTTGTTTACAAATATGAATGATTTCCTCAAAGTAATTCCACAACTGCGGTTTGAGGATCATGTTCTCGGGATGAAAAAGGATGCAGGCCGATCCGTTATACTCTTTTACCTGATGTAATGTTTCTTTGAAGGAACGAATAACCTCATGATAAGGTCGAACAAAAAATACATTGTCCATTAGGATTAACGGAACGATTGTAACATCCAGTATTTTTTTTGAAATGGAGTCATAAGGTTTATACTTACCGGGGATGTTGCCTGCTAAACCAATCTCTCTCGCCATTCCGTTACCAAACTCATATCGTATTCCTGCTTGGGCAAGTTGAGGATACAATGATTGTGTATGAGAATGCAAAAAGTGACTTCGGTGCGCATTTACAGTTTGTGTCGTTGCTTTTTCAAGCAATATTTTTTCAACCTGAATCAGATGTTGTTCATCTGCATCATAAGAGGAGTGGAGCCCGATATGTTGATTGTATGATTTCAACAAGTAGATTAATGCTGAATAAAGTTTATCCGACTGATTATACCGAATACCGTATCGTTGAAAGGATTTTCCATTAGTGGCACCTATATGGTAAATGGCATTCACACCGGCTCCTCTTTCTATTGTCAGAATGTTTTCAATGGTTCGCAAGAAAATATCTTTCTGAAAAAATTGTTGTACATGGAGCCAACGGTGTGATGAAAAAACAGACCGGATATAGTTAACAATAGAATAGGGATGAAGAGGATTCAGCCAGTCTATGTCATGTGTGATGTAGATACTGAATTGGTCGGTGTGGTGATGTTGCGTGTATTGTGCAATATTGCTATAGTTTCCCGACTGTTGTGCTGCAATAAAAGTATCCATTAAATCTTGAGAAACCACGCTATCCGATTTCAATAAAAAACTTTCCCGAATGAGATCAGGCAATGTTTCAGTATCGAATGCGTGGATTGGTTGTTTCAGAGGATGTATCCGGTTAAAAAAGTTTCTTTGTCATTACATAAGAAGGAGTTGTTTCTTCGGTAATAATATATCCATTGCGCTCATAAGACCTGATAGCTGTGTTATTATTTTTGCGTACGCTGAGTTGCAATTGCTGCGCTCCCATCTCGCGGGCTTTACGTTCAAATTCTTGTTGCAATAAAGTACCCAATCCTTTTTGTTGTAATGTTGGCAATACACCAATTACAACCAACCCTGCAGTTAAGAGTTGTTCTTTGGATGAGGTTTTTTCAATATGTACAGGTTGTTCTTTTTTGAAAC
>JAZKGH010000200.1:0-17345 GCA_040386055.1 Bacteroidota bacterium | reverse complement strand
ATCCTGAAGCAATTACACATTCTCAATTATTACTAATAGGACCTGCCAGTTATCACCAACAAACAGTTGAATCGCTAATGACAGAAACACTACCTCTTATTTTTAAAAATGAGAACGTTTCTTTTGATATTGTGATGAACATGCAAAATCATGCTTGCGTGAATGTGATTCTGGAGTCGCAATCCGAAATCAGTCCGTTTTTACCGGGTAAATTTCCGCATTGCGTGATGGCTGATAAACCCATTATATCATTAACACCTTTTAACAGTGAAACCAGAAGATTACTTGGCAATGATTACCCTTACTGGTCGGAGCAAACTGATGAGACTAAGATAGCCGATATACTTGAACAACTGTATCTGTTATGGAAAAACGATAGGACCGCACTCACACTCAACCGACCTGATTTAGTAACCTATTTAAGTCCCGCCTACTTAAAAAATGTAATCGATACCTTATAAATGAGTATTCGGTTTTCCATTCTTATTACTACTCATAATCGTTGTTCAGAGCTACTGTATACATTGTCAACATTATCTTTATTACTTAACAGAGAGGATGTAGAATGCATTGTATGTGATGACGGTTCTTCTGATGATACATTTAACCTAGTGCAACAACTACATCCTACCATCAAATTGATTCACAACCTGCGTAGCATTGGATTAATTGGAAGCCGGAATAAATTATTAGCAATGGCCCGCGGACAATATTCCATATCGCTGGATGATGATGCACATTTTTTATCGGAACACCCACTGGAGCATATTGAACAAACATTTCAAACTATACCCGATTGTGGTGTGATTGCCTTTAGAATATATTGGGGAAAAGCAGCTCCCCTGCATACAAAAACTAACGAACTACCTGAACGTGTAAAGGGATTTGTAGGATGCGGACATGCATGGAATATGGAAGCATGGAGAAGTATACCTGAGTATCCCACCTGGTTTGTTTTTTATGGAGAGGAAGATTTTGCTGCTTATCATTTGTTCAAAAAGAAATGGCAAATAAGATATGTACCAAACATTCTTATTCAACACCGTGTAAACGTAACCGAACGTAAACATCAATCCGATTACCGGATACGCTTAAGACGATCATTACGGGCCGGATGGTTTTTGATGTTATTGTTTTTTCCATGGAATACTATTCCCAGACGCTGGATGCATTCTTTTTTAACACAACTCAAGAAACGTACGTTTAATGGTGATTTTCCCGGAACCATTGCCATTCTTCAAGCTATGGCAGATATGGTGATATACTTGCCAAAAATCATAACACATACATCAAAACTGACACCACAAGAATTTGAACACTATACTAAACTAAAGGATACACCCATTTACTGGAATCCTGCTCAATAATATTCTATGAAACCTACATTAACCAAATATCTGAACCGTGGTGCATTTGCAGATGCAATGCTTGACAAATATTTCCCCCTTGCCCCAACTAAAGTGATAAGTGATATCGGAGCCGGTTTCGGACACATGGGACCCAAAATTAATTCGATTGGAGGAACCTGGCAACCCTTTGATTATTATAAAAAAATGGACAAGTCCATTGTGTGGGATTTGAATCACTCCTATCCGAAAGAAACAGCCAAAGCAGGAACGGTAGTATTTCTTGAAGTACTCGAACACCTTGCAAATCCGTTACTGGGCATCAGTCATATTGCCGAACATTTAGAGCCCCGAGGTTATCTTATTCTGACTACACCCAATCCTCAATCCGCTCAAAATCGTCTTCATCTGTTGCGGAAAGGTTTATTGTATGCCTTTCAACCCAAACACCTCGCAGAGCACCATGTGTTTACCCCATGGGAACATGTTGTTCGCTTTTTTATGGAACAACAAGGATTGGAAATACTTGAATACGCGATTGTGGATATTCAATATCAATATGAAAAAAAACAGGGTATTAAAGCTAAATTCCTTTCATTTATCTGCAACATCATTGAGAAACGCGACCCCAAAGCGGCAGGTATGAGTTATGGTTTAGTTGCACGTAAAAAATAAAACCAAAAGTGACAGCACAAAAATTAGGCCTTGTGATTTCAGACGGAGTAGGCTTCCGTAATTTTATACTCAGTGATTTTATGACCGAAGCACAAAAAGTGTTCGCGGAAGTAATCGTTTATTCATGTTTGCCCATTCATGTATACGAACCTTATAACCTCAAGTGTAAAATTGTTGAGATAGAACCTTTCAGAGAACATTTTGGAACATGGTTTTTCCGAAAAGCAAAAGAAGTAGCGCATCTGCAAAAATTTGCAACCGATAATTTCGGAATGTTGGATAACCTTAACTCGAATAGAAACAGATTGCTTACAGTAAGGGGATTTGCTACTCGTTCCATTTTTACG
Organism: Bacteroidota bacterium; assembly: GCA_040386055.1. Classification (GTDB taxonomy): domain Bacteria; phylum Bacteroidota; class Bacteroidia; order UKL13-3; family UKL13-3; genus UKL13-3. The sequence goes on along the minus strand of JAZKGH010000200.1, from coordinate 14,977 downwards.
CTCACGCATTTCTTTCATGCTGAAAAAAATATTTTACAATTCGAAAAATGGCAACAACGAACCTTTAACGGCTACAAGTTATTTGCCACTTACATCTATATTCTTAAAGCCGATTCTGTGGATGTATTGTTTTTTACGCATCAACGACCTCCGTTCATTGCCCCATTAATTAAAGCGGCCCAAACATTAGGAATCAAAACAGCTGCTTTCATTTTTAGCTGGGATAACCTTGCATCAAAGGGAAGAATGTCGGGATCATTTAAGCACTATCTGGTATGGAGTCAATTGATGAAGGAAGAGTTATTGCATTTTTACAAATCGGTTAGCGAAGAACAAATCAGTGTGGTAGGTACTCCCCAATTTGAACCTTATGTATTGCCGAGATACCAAACTGAAAAAGCATCCTTTTACCAAAGGTTTAATTTAAAGGAAGATTGTAAAACCATTTGCTTCAGTTGCGGAGATATTTCTACCAGCAGAAATGATGAACTGTATATTGAAGCCATTGCATCCTTCATCCACAAACATTACCCCGAGGGTAACATTAATTTTATTGTGCGCACCTCACCTGCCGAAAGTCCTGACAGATTCTTTGCCCTGAAGACAGCGCATCCATTCATTGTATGGAATTTCCCTAAATGGGAATTGTCGCGGGAAGGTCATCAGGAACCTTGGTCGCAACGCATTCCATTGACTGAAGACATGAAAGACCTGAGGGCATTATTGGAGTTTTGTGATGTGAGCATTAACATGTGTTCTACCATGAGTCTTGATTTCATGCTATTTGACAAACCCGTTATTAATCCTGTGTTTGGTAATCCTCAAAATGGTTTATATAATGATCAGCGTTTTTTAGCCTACGCCCACTATAAACGTGTGGCTGAATCAGGAGCAGTAATTATTGCTAAAACAAATGAAGAGCTGACTGATGCATTGCTGGAATCACTTAACCAACCACAGCTCAGGGACGAGCAACGTAAATCATTGCTCAATATACAAATTGGTGCTCCATTGGAAGGTACAAGCCAGCGTATTATACATGTTCTTCAGATGATAATCCAAAACAAATGAAGATTGCCGTCCTTTGTAATTATGAATTAAGACCTGACCGGATTGGTGGGATGGATTATTTTTTCTGGCAATTTGATGCAGCAGTAAAAAAAGCCGGGCATACTATTCACTGGTATTTTCCTAATGAAGCTTCACACGGTGAATATTCCTCTCTGAATATATATGCAGCAAATCATACTACTGTTGAGGCGTTCTTTTTAAAAGAGCGCACAGTTGAATATAATATTGTGTATTGCCATTTTTTAGAATTATGCACATCTTTTTTCAAACAACTTAAAAGAAATAATCATCACACCAGAATTATTGCGGTCGATCATAACCCTCGACCAATAGGTGGTTATCCATTGAAGAAAAGAATCGAAAAAAAACTCAAAGGATGGTTGTATTCAAAATATATTGATGTGTTTGTAGGAGTATCTGTTTATACGGTGAATGAAATGCTGAAAGATTTTGGTAACCATCTTACTTCCAAATCGTATATCATATACAACGGTATTCTTACCCATTCCATTCAACGCAGAAATCATCGCAGCACTTCTGCTCCATCCTTCTTAACAGCTTGCCACTTACGTTACTCCAAGGGTATTCAGGATTTGATTCAGGCTGTTGACCTGCTCCCTGAGAACATCAAACAAACTATTCATATTGATGTATATGGTGATGGTGATTACAGAGAAACCCTACAACAAATGACATTAAAGGCAAACCTTGAATCTCAATTCTCTTTTAAAGGAAATGCTCCCGACTTAGGAAACATTTACCATAAGTATGATTACCTGTTACATCCTTCACACATGGAATGTTTTAGTCTTGGTTTGCTGGAAAGTTTAGCTGCTAATGTACCCGTGATAACAACAACTGTGGGTGGCAACACGGAAGTGGTAACAGATGGAACAAACGGATACCTCATCGAGCCCGCAAATACTCAACAACTTGCCTCCGTTATTGAAGACCTCTATACAGGAAAAAAGACAATAACCATTGATACTGATACTCTGGTAAAAAAGGAATTCACTCTTGAAAAAATGGTAACCGGTTACCTTGCCCTGCTATCATGAATATTGGTTTTTTAACATCCGAATACCCTCATCTTAAAACCGGATCTTCAGGTGGTATTGGAACGAGCATTAAAAACCTCGGACAAAGTTTATCGGAAGCAGGACACTCAGTATATGTTTATGTTTACGGGCAATCTGTTGATGGCTCGTTTCAGGATGGAAATGTACTTGTTAAACAAATTCGGAATAAACAATTGAAAGGATTGAGCTGGTGGCTCACGCGTAAAAAAATTGAACAAATTCTCAACAATGACATTCAAGCAGTCAAACTCGACATTATAGAAGTTCCGGATTGGCCGGGCATTTCGGCATGGATAAAACTAAAATGTCCGGTTGTGATGCGGTTAAATGGCTCCGATACTTTTTTCTGCAATCTGGAAAATCGCCCCGTAAAATGGTGGAACAAATTGCAGGAACAAACAGCCTACAAACAGGCTGATGGTATTATTGCCGTAAGTGACTTTGTAGGCTCTAATACAAACAAGGTATTTAATGTTTTACGAGAGTATAAAGTGATTCCGAACAGCATTCAAACATCTTTGTTCAATGCCTCGTCAATAGAATCAACACCACAAACAATTCTGTATTTCGGAACACTCATCCGCAAAAAAGGAGTATTTGAACTACCTGCCATATTCAACCTTGTGCATGAGCAACGGCCCGACACACGTTTCATTCTAATCGGTGCGGATGCTTCTGATATTAGTACCGGAGCACCCTCCACGTGGAAGCTTATGCGAAGTTTATTTTCGCAGGAAGCTTTGACAAGTGTTTCTTATCTGGGTAAAGTTCCTTACACTGATATTCAATCACATATTCAACAAGCAACGCTATGCGTGTTTCCTTCATATGCAGAAGCATGTCCGGTGTCGTGGCTTGAAGCCATGGCGATGGAAAAGGCAATTGTTGCTTCAGATATTGGCTGGGCTCCCGAACTAATCCGGCATGGACAAGACGGCTTCTTATGTCATCCCTCCGATCATGAATCATTCGCATCAGCTGTTCTACAATTGCTCAGCACTCCGAATTTGCGCCATCAAATGGGTAAGCAGGCACGCACACGTTGCATTTTGACATTCGATAGTGCGGTCATTGCACAACAAAGCATAGATTATTATCAGCACATCATTCATGGAATTTAAAACTTATACTACTTCATCAGGAGAAACATTGCTGTACACCGGTAATCCGGATTTACAAATGCTTGAAACCCTCGTGCTTGGTGTTGGAGATGTTTGGCACAGTTCCTTTGAACAAGGTTTCAAAAATGCCTTCTCAACTATTCAATATCAAACCCATATTGCCTGGTGGTATACAAATGATTTTGACAATCTCAATGAATGTGTGAGCTGGCGAATCAATCCATATCAGTTTGTGATTCGCAAAAATATTTGGGAACTGTATAAAGGCTTTGATAATGCTTATTTATCAACTGAAATGAAAGCATTATCACTGGGATATGATTTGATTCGCAACGGAGGCATTCCGCTGTATGTGAAAGGCCTTTTTGCCAATACACTTCAGGAATACAAGAACATCCCAACTATTGATAAGTACCTGTTCTTTCGTAAAAAATTCAAACCCGGTCATTCAGTATACTTATGGATACGAAAAGGCATATGGAATTGGAAGGAAACGAAAGATTTTTTCAATGCAAAAAAAATAACCTCCTTTGACCACAACACACCAGTGGTTGCTCCAAAGTCGTTAAAAAATATTCAAGAGAATCCAACGGTGAGTTATATTATTCCCACCATGATGCGACAGGACTACACCCTGCAATTACTTAACGATTTAAATGCTCAAACGTATAAACCCACTCAGGTTATTGTGGTTGATGCAACACCGGAAAACCAACGAGATGAATCATTATACAATACCGCTAATTATGGATTTGAACTCATTGTGAAATGGCAAATCAGTAAAGGAAGTTGCAGAGCAAGAAATGAAGGCATTGAATTATGTACAGGAGACTTTATTGTATTTGGAGATGATGATATCCGCATTGCTCCGGATTATATTGAGAATCATATCCGGTTGCTCCAAACCTACAATGCCGGGGCTTGCAATGGTTTAGACATTCGCGCAGATAACCACCAACAAAACCTCGATGATTTAGCATTCAAAAGAGCACAACATTCAACAGTGAAAGTTGGAGTAACAGCAGGTTTCAATAATGCAAACTCATGTGTTAGAAGAAAATATGTAACCAAACTTGTTGGCAATGATATTAACTATGATGGTGGTTATGGAGAGGACAGTGACTTTGGATTATCGCTGGTAAAATCGGGGGTAGTTGTTTTATATAATCCGTATGCTGTTAACCTGCATTTAAAACCTGCATCGGGAGGATACCGCTGGTGGGGAGCTCAGGCAAAACTACTCGGCAAAAAGCGTAAGCAACAACCCTGGGAATTGGATACACCGGTGAAATGGGTCAGACCCGTTCCCAGCCCAACCATTATGTATTACATTCATAAACACTTTTTACCTAAACAGATTGTAGAATATAAAATCAAGTACTTCATGTATTACCTGAGCAGAGGAAGCAAACTGCGTTTACCGCTTCGGATACTGAATATTCCTTACAAACTATTGCAATACCGTCAATCTGTTTGGTACGCAAAAAAACTTGCTGCACTCGGCATCAGATATAAATAACACCAACGTACATAAATTGGCTTCAACAGCATTCCACTTTTCCGTCATCATTTGCACATATATGCGCCCGCAGCCTATTTTGAATTTGTTGCAATCCATAGTTCAACAAACGTGCAAACCAATGCAGGTATTAATCATTGATGGCTCACCGGACACAAAAACAGCGGCCCTGATTCAACCCATGAACGCATTGCTGCCTCTTGAATACATAAATGTAGGAGAAACCGATCGTGGACTTACCAAACAACGCAACGTGGGAATCAAACATCTTAATACATCAGCTGAAATTGTTTTTTTTCTGGACGATGATGTACTACTGGAGCAAAACTTCTTTGAACAAATGCTCAGTACTTTTTCTGACCCTTCTGTTATAGGTTGTGATGGATTAATCACTAATGAATGTTATTGGTTACCGGTTGAGGAACAAAACCATGTCCCGGCATATTGCCAGCAACTGGATTCTTATTATTTACCTTTATCAGCAAGAGACCGTTTTAGAGCAGTAATTGGTCTTTATCCGCTTCATCTGCAACCTGGAAAAATTCCCAAGTACGGACATGGAAAATCATCTCTCCCTCCTACCGGAAAGGAATATGAGGTTGACCATATTATGGGAGGAATAACAGCATACAGAAAAAATATTTTTAATCATATTCAATTCTCTGTTTTCTTTGAAGGATATGGTTTGTATGAGGATTATGATTTCTCCGTGAGGGCCAATGCATATGGTAAATTAATCACCAACACAGCTGCATACTTATCCCATCATCATGCCGAGGCCGGGCGGCCACACACTTATAAATTTGGCAAAATGGTGGTACGAAACGGATGGTATGTATGGAGACTTAAACATCCACATCCGGGAATCAATAACATAGTCAAATGGCATCTTATTACTTTATTGTTGGCACTATTCCGATTGAGCAATATTGTAACAACATCAACGCACAAACGCCAGCAAGCGTGGGGGGACTTTACCGGACGCATGGTGGCATGGATTCAGCTATTTTTTATCAAACCCCGCACTAACGTATGACCTTTTTAATTGTTACACATGTTGCTCATACACTAAATCAGGGTAAATTCGCTGCGTACGGCCCATATGTGCGCGAGATGAATCTCTGGACCCAACACACGCAAAAAGTAATCATAATTGCCCCTCTTATCAAGAATGAACAAGCCGGAAAAATTGACCTCCCATATACGCATCCTGATATATTGTTTTTAAGAGTTCCGGCTTTCGAATTGACTTCCTTTTATGGAATAGTACGCGCACTTTGCTGTATTCTATACATCTTTCCTGTATTATTATTTGGGATGATAAAAGCAGATCATATACATTTGAGATGTCCGGGTAACCTTGCTTTGTTAGGCTGTTTGGTTCAACTGCTGTTTCCCTGGAAAAAGAAAACTGCTAAGTATGCCGGCAACTGGGACTGGAACAGTAAACAACCCTGGAGCTATCGGTTGCAACAACGAATACTGAGGAGTACTCTGTTGACCCATAACAGTAAAACACTCGTGTATGGGGAATGGCCTGACCGCAATAAAAACATTCTCCCCTTTTTTACGGCTTCCTATACTGAAAGAGATAAACTGGCAAATCCTGCACGAACAATTGTAATGGGCTCCCCTATCCGATTTCTATTTGTTGGAGCACTAACTTCAGGTAAAAGACCAATAGAGTGTTTGACATTTGTAAATGCGTTATCACAACAAAATATTTCTGTTGAAATTCATTTTTACGGAGAAGGTAGCTTAAAGGAAAACCTCACTTCATACATTCATCAAAACGGTATGGAGCAACTTGCTTTTCTGCATGGAAATGTGAACAGTGATACACTAAAAACAGCTTATCAGAACAGCCACTTTTTACTTTTATTATCTGATAGTGAAGGTTGGCCCAAAGCCATTGCCGAAGCCATGTGGTGGGGATGCGTACCTATAGCAACATCTGTTTCATGCGTGCCGTGGATGTTGCATCAGCAAGAAAGAGGATTAATTATAGCAGACATCCGTCAACCGAATACAAAAGACATCATTTCATTGATAAACAATCCCGCTGTTTATAAAAAAATGGCGGAATCTGCAATGCAATGGGCTCGTAATTATACCCTTGAAAAGTTCAACCTCGAAATTCAAAAACTGATATGAAAATTATTCAGTTAGTTGATTCGCTGGAAATGGGTGGAACAGAAAGAATGTGTGTGAACATTGCCAATGGATTAAGTAATTCAGGGATTAAAAATGCCGTTGTTATTACCCGCAGACCCTATACATTATCTAATCGGCTCAATAGCAACACAACGTTGTTTACCGGCAATAAAAAATCCCGTTGGGACTTTATTTCTTTTCGCTCTATTTATCAATTTGTCAAAAAAGAAAAACCGGAGTTCATTCATTCTCACTCAACAACATTGTTATGGGCTTGCCTGATTAAGATTCTTCAGCCCAATATAAAACTCATCTGGCATGATCACTTTGGAAACCGTAAGCAGGCAAACGATAATTTCATCCATGTTATTCTTTCGTTTTGTATCAATGGAATCATCGCTGTAAATGACGAGATCACCCAATGGCATATCAAACACATGTACGTAAAAAAAGAAAACATCATTTGTTTGCCCAATTTTGCCAGCCTTCATCCCATTAATACCGACTTACGCAATGCACATACTATTGTTATGAATGCAAATCTTCTTCCTGTAAAAGATCACCTGACTCTTTTAAAAGCAATGGCCATATTACACCAACAAGAAGTTCCTTTCAACCTTTACCTCATTGGAAAGGAAGTGAACACAAACTATGTCTCTCAAGTAAAGAGCATGATTCAGGAACTGCATCTTTCGAATAATGTAACCATGGTTGGTCAGGTAAATGATATTGAAGCATATTTGGGAGAAGCTGGCATTGGTGTGTTAACCTCCACATCAGAAGGATTACCGATGAGTCTGCTTGAATATGGTCTTGCCGGCCTTGCCGTACTTAGCACTGATGTGGGGCAATGTGCCAAGGTTTTGAAAAACGGAGAATTGGGTTGGGTTGTACCTGCAAAACAACCTCAACTATTAGCAGATAGTCTCTTAATCATTCTGAACAATCCAATACTTGCAAGAGAAAAAGCTCAAAAACTAAATGAGCATATTCAAACTCACTACAGCGAAAAAGCATTTATGCGCAGCTATTTTTTGCTCCTAAACAACCTTAATTAACATACTTTTCTTCCTTCAAATAAAGTATCATTGAATCTTCAATGCACCCTATAGCGTGATTAAACATTTATTAAATAACAGGATAGCCTTCTGGGTGATTATCTTTCATATATTACTGGGAACATTATCGGCTACCAGTAATACAGTAATCATCGGATGGTTTTTTATAGTTATACTATTCGAAACACCCAATATCATTGATCGCAATAAGCTTAATATTAAGCTCAACAACGCTATAGTATATCTGGTTTCGTTGGAAGTGCTTGCGCGCATGGCCAAAACAAGTCCCTTTATTCCTTATGAAGTGAGCAAGTATGTAATGTGTGCGCTCTTCTTATACGGAATATGCCTTAACTACAATAAGGGATATATCGGACTACTACTATTAGCACTCATTCTTCCGGCAGCATTTTATGACCAGTCTGAAGCAGTAAGCAATGAATTATTGATTTTTAATATAATGGGGCCAATAGATCTTGCGCTTGGCGTAATCTATTTTAAAGGTCAGGTAATTAACAAAGAACAGTTGTTTAACCTTATTAAACTGGCACTTTATCCTGCCATTAGCGTATTGGCCTTTGCATTTATCAGAACACCCGACTATGATGAGATTGATTTTAGTTTAAGTGCAAACTTTGACACAACAGGAGGATTTGGCTCCAATCAGGTATCAACCGTATTAGGATTGGGATTGTTTCTCACCTTTCTTTTATGGATATGCGGGAAAATTATAAGTAAAAATAAACTATTCGATATGGTCATTATGATGGGCTTTGTGTTGCAAGGGTTACTCACTTTTTCCAGAGGAGGAATGATAGGAGGTGCAGTTGCCATTCTCACCCTTTTGTTTCTGATGACCTTTTCAGGAACAAGACTTTCGGCTACAAATAAAATTAACCTGCCCCGTGTGGGCTTGTATCTTATACCTGCAATGATACTGGGATTGTTGGTATTTCAGTTTGTCGACTCCTTAACCGGTAATAACCTTAGCTTACGTTACAAAGGAGAAACAGCAGGAACGCTTGCCGGAAGTAAAGAACTCGATTTAAACACATTTACCACCAACCGCTATGAAATTTTTCTTGGAGACGTGGAGCTCTGGAAAGATAACGTATTGTTGGGTGTAGGAGCCGGAGCATCCAAAGCACTTCGTCCCACAACGGAAGAAGTGCCTACCGCTGCTCATGTGGAATTAAGCCGGCTATTGGCAGAACACGGTTTAATGGGACTGCTCTTCTTTCTGATACTCCTTATCTTTCCATTCTCATCTGGCAACAAAATAAAGACCCTTTGAACAGAGCCATTTTACTTTCACTCTATGTACTGGGACTATATACTTCTTTTCATGCGGCTATGAGAACTTACGCTACACCATTATTGATTAGTATGAGTTTGCTCGTGATCAATGAACAGAAAAGCCAACCTCGTAACGCTCAAAAAACTACATTAACTTAAATATGCCATGAAAGTTTTAATTGTTGGAACAGACCTTAAGCGGCATAATGACTTAAGAACCCAGGGGCAATTTCTCAGGGACATTCTGTTGCACAACCGTATTGACGTTGCTATTACCTCATCTTATAGAAACAGTATTTTAAGAATCTTCGACACCGTGTTTCAGATTCTTCGTCTGCATAAAAATGACATTGTCATTGTTCAGGTATATAGTACCAAAGGAATTTACCTTGAAGTGCTCTCAGGCTGGTTGGCCATGTTGAAAAAATGCTATGTAATCAACACTTTACATGGAGGCAATATTCCTTTTGTATATCGTTCGAATATTGTTAAGCGAAAACTACTGAATATAATATTCACACACAGCGATGTGATTACTGTACCTAGTAAGTACATTCCTTCTCACATAGAGGTGCTTCAAAACAATTATGAGCTTATCAGAAACCATATTGACCTGAAACAATATAAGAATCTTCCCAAACCAAAAGATTGTATTCGGATTTTCTGGATGCGTTCGTATCATCCCACCTATGATCCGCTAAAAGCCATTCATATTCTGGAATATATCCGGAACCTAAATATGGATGCAAAGCTAGTGATGGCGGGTAAAGACTTTGGACATCAGTATGAAACAATTGCTTATGCTCAATCAAGTAAATATGCTAAGGATATTAGTATTACAGATGTGATCAGCACGGATAAAAAAAACAAAATTGCTTCTGAGAGCAATGTATATATATGTACCAATACAATTGATAATGCCCCTGTTTCTTTTCTGGAAATGATGGCCATGGGACTTCCCATTGTAACTACCAATGTGGGGGGCATTCCACATTATGTAGAAAACAATCAAACTGCTCTCATTTCAACTGACAACTCAGTTGAGAATATGGCAAAGTTAATTATCAGTCTTCACCAACAAGAAGAATTACAACAGAAACTAATAACAAACGGACTATCGTTCATCGAAGAGTTTTCGACAGAAACCGTTTTACAAAAATGGTTAACCCTCTTTCAACAATTACAGTACAAACAACCTAACTAAGCAGTATTTTATGTGTGGAATAGCGGGTATTTTACAATTTGACAGACAACACATCATCCCTGATGTATTGCGTAACATGGGACAATCCATTGCCCACAGAGGGCCGGATGACCATGGAATATGGCATAAGGAAATAATCGGGTTTGCTCATCAGCGTCTCTCCATTATTGATACCAGTGCAAACGGACATCAGCCCATGCATTCCCCTGATGGCAATTTCACTATTGTATACAATGGTGAAATTTATAACCACCAAGATTTCAGAACAGAGTTGCAGGCCAAGGGATTTGTCTTCCACTCATCATCCGACACAGAAGTAGTTTTATACCTCTACATTGCATATGGTGCCGAAATGTTACATCGCTTAAACGGAATGTTTGCATTTGCCATTTGGGATCATCGAAAACAAGAACTATTCGTTTGCAGAGACCGCGTCGGAGTTAAACCTCTTTACTATTATAAAGATGTCGATCGGTTTTGTTTCGCATCCGAACCCAAAGCCATTTTTGCTGTAGGAGTTACCAAACAAATACATCAATCAAACATAAATGAATGGTTGATGTACCGCTATGTTGCCGGAGCCGAAACATTACTCAAAAATATTTACAAACTTCTTCCCGGACATTATGCAATCGTTAAACCGGACCAATCCATTATCACTACTCGCTGGTGGAATTTAAGTGAGAGAATTGCCAATCATGCGGGTATTCGTAATCCCATTGAATGGTTTGAGTCAACCTTTCACAGTTCTGTTGCGTACAGGATGGTTGCGGATGTACCTGTGGGTATCTTATTAAGTGGAGGAATAGATTCAAGCAGCATTGCTGCATCGCTTAAACACAGCGGATTTGATAATATTCACACGTTTAACGTTGGATTCAGAAATTACAACAATGATGAATCAACAATTGCCAAGAATTTATCCGATTCGCTTGGATACAACTTTCACGGTATTCACGTTGAAAAAAAGGAATTGTTTCAATCTGTTATACAATCCACCATTCAATATGATGAACCACTGGTTCATTTGAATGACCCGCAAATTTTAGCTATAGCAGGTGTGGCCCGCAAACATGTAAAAGCATTGTTATCCGGTGAAGGAGCGGATGAACTATTGGGTGGATATGTTCGGTATAAAGTATTCAAATATATTCAATACAGAGGTGTGATAAAATCCTTGCTGGCCCTCACTCCGAACCGGTTCAAAAATACGCGGATCAAAAAACTTGAACGTTACCTTGCTCATGGTAGAATACGTGAACTGATTATGTCGAATGCATCCAATTATTTCGAATCTGATTTCCGGGAAATGGGTTTGCCTCATTTATCCATTTCCAATTCATATCGCACCGACATCATTACAGAAGCTGCCAAAACATATCCGGACGATCCGTCAAGACAGTTATTATACTACGATCAGCATACCTATTTACAATCGCTTAACGACAGGAACGATCGTGCTACTATGGGTGCATCCATTGAATGCCGTGATCCTTTTATGGATTTCAGATTGATGGAAGGATTAGGAACTCTTGATAAAAAATACCTGCTCAAAGGTGTTAAAGGCAAATATATTTTAATGCAGAGTATGAGTAAGTATTTACCTTCCTATATTACACAGCACGAAAAAGTTGGTTTTAGTGTTCCCTGGACAAGTCTTATTAAAGAAAGTGAAGAACTCTCTGATGAGTATCAACAATTTCTGTCGTCAGATACATTTGAAATGATAGGGTTATCTGCTGAAACCAAAAACCAGTTGCTTTACTTTGCGAAACATAACGTTGAAAATTACAATCAGTTGTTATTGCAACTATTTTTTATGTTCCTCTGGCAAAAATATTATCTCGGTTATCACTCCCTTTAACTCCCGCATGCTGTATAATTTATTTCTTGAAAAGTGCATATTGCCCGTAGTGGATATTATTCGCCAAACTACTTTTATGAAGTGGCTTAAGTATTGGCGTACTGTTCAGCATCTGGATGAACCTACTCTGAAGAATTTACAAGAACAAAAATTAAGTACGATACTCAATCATGCAATCATCAATATCCCCTATTATCAAAACCTACGGAGTAAAAAACACCTCTCCTTAAATGATTTTCCCATTGTTTACAAAGCCACAATAAAACAACAAACGGATAATTTCATGTGGCATCCTGAGAAGAAGAGTGAATTTGTTTGTGAAAAAAGCAGTGGTTCCTCAGGCATACAAGGAACTATTTTCATGAGCAAAGAGGAGCAATCAAAAATAATTGCATTGCAAACCTTATTATGGGAATGGGCCGGATACAAAATGGGGAATCCCATGTTGCAAACAGGCATCACACCAAACCGAACACTCGAAAAAAGAATGAAGGATATACTGTTCAGGGTTCGGTATGAAGCTGCTTTTGGTTTGAAGAATGAGGATATCCTGCGTGCACTAACATCATTTAAAAACACCAATCAATCCGTATTCGGTGGATATGCTTCATCACTGTTCGTGTATGCTCAAACAGCATTGGAACATGGATTAACGGATATTCATTTTGAAACCGTTATAAGTTGGGGAGATAAATTATTTGACCATTACCGCATAACTATTGAAAAAGCATTTCACTGCAAAGTATACGATATTTATGGCACCACCGAAGGTTTTACGATAGCCGGTCAAAAAGACTCTCACTATCATTATATCATCACACCTCAGGTATATGTTGAATTATTGGATGAAAATGGAAATGAGGTAAGCGATGGAGAAATCGGCCACATGGTGGTAACACATCTTGATGCCTTTGAAATGCCTTTGATTCGTTATTATCTGGGTGATCTGGCCATTAAACTTCCCAAGCAAGATTATCCACCTAATAAAGAACTTGCATTCCCGATGTTCAAAAAAATTATCGGACGTGATACTGATATTATCTACACTCCAAATGGCCGGTCAATGGTTGTCCATTCCTTTACCGGAATATTTGAACACCTTCCCGAAATCAAACAATTTCGCGTGCTGCAACATGAACTTACTGGAATAATTATTGAATACATTCCTGACCAGGGATTTGACAGTACAATATTGGATAACATCAAACAAAAAATAGTGGCTAGTTTAAACGAGCAAATCGATATTGCATTTCGTCTGGTTACTGAGATTCCCAATTCTCCTTCAGGTAAACCACAACTGATTGTTTCAACAATTGCAAGAAAATAATATGAAGGACGTCAGTATTATTATTCCTGTGTTCAACGAAGAAGCTCATATTGAAGATCTGTTATCTTCCATATACAATGGCAATACAAGCAGCATCGAAGTATTTGTGTGTGATGCCGGTTCCACCGATCAAACACTCAACATACTAAAGAGTCTTAATCACGCTGATTTACATATTGTGAATAATCCGCAAAAGTTTGTTTCGTTTGCATTCAACAATACGTTTCCAATAACTACAGGAAAATATATTTCACTAATTGGTGCGCATGCATATTACCCACAACACTATTTTGACAATGCCATTCGCTATCTTGAAACAGAATGTGATGTGGTTGGTGGTCCTTTAATTCAGTTGGGAAAAACAACAACCGGAAAAGCAATTGCATTTGCAATGAGTTCCAAATTTGGTGTAGGGGGTACTGAGTTTAGAACGGAAAAGAAAAAGATGATTGTGGATAGTGTTGCATTTGCAGTATACAAGCGAGAAATTTTTACCACCATTGGATTATTGGATGAAACACTTTTGCGCAATCAGGATGACGAATTACATTACCGCATGAATGCACTTGGATTCAAACTATTGATGGTACCTGAAATGGAATGCAGTTATTATGTGAGAGATTCTTTTGGTGCGTTATTCCGTCAATATTTTGAATATGGGTTGTATAAACCGCTGGTATTTGCAAAAGTTAAATCCGGTATCCGGTTGCGACATATTATTCCTTCGCTATTTGTAGTGTATTTGCTGTGCCTCCCCTTACTTCTATTCTTAATGGACATCATTGCTTTCATTCCATTAGGCGCATATCTTATTCTTGCTGTTCTGATGGCTTTAAAGTCAAAATACTCCATTCAAGTTATAATTGCGTTTCTTACATTACACCTTAGTTATGGAAGTGGATTCCTACTCGGTCTTCCGAAATACTTCCGTTTTCAATTCTATCAGAAATGAGTACTATTCAATATGCTGACGAAGCAGCCATTCGCAAAATAGCAAAATGCCACATCGCAGCGTTTCCCGAAACATTGAGCAGCAAACTGGGAATAAACTTTATTAGTGCCATGATGCAATGGTACCTGAGTGCTCCTAATAAGTTTTTATTCTATATAGAAGAAAATGGAACCGTAACCGGTTACTGCGGTGGTTTTATCATTGATGGAAGCGATGCCTATGGTTCGGGAAGCGGAATGACCCAATTTGGATTTAGCAGCGCCATTTTTTCATTTATGCGAAAACCATGGCTACTTTTTCACCCGGAAGTGAGAAACAAGTATGCGTTCATT
>JAZKGH010000199.1:0-3435 GCA_040386055.1 Bacteroidota bacterium | reverse complement strand
GGTGTCTGTTGGGCTATCACATCAAACCCTGATATCATGGGAAGCCATACTATTGATGGTACCGGCGTAGGTTCATTTACGAGTTTAATAAAGGGATTAATTCCTGGTACCTTATACTATTTGCGGGCTTATGCTATTAATAGTACCGATACTGCCTATGGCAATCAAGTGAGTTTTACTACCGCCGCATCAGTTCCTACATTCACCCCAACTATTTTTATTGGCGCGTTGGATGGCAAACTCTACGCATTGGATGCAAACACCGGTAATACTAAGTGGACTTTTCAAACCGGCGGAGACATTTTCAGCAGCCCAACCATAATTGGTGATGACCGAAACCTTCTGGCGGTAAATAGGCATACCGGGCTTTTATATTGGAAGTTTTATACTGGAGCGGATGGAATCGGAGGCAAAATAAACAATGCCCCTGCAATTGATGGTAATACTGTTTATTTTGGTTGCAATAACGGCAAGTTATATGCTGTCGATACAACCACTGAAACCATCTCAGGTCTAACCTTTCCTATCAGGAAATGGTTTTCAGATATATCTGCTATTGCAGTTGGAGAGATGTCTGGACCAACAGTTTCAAATGGATTGGTCTTTGTGAATGGAGCCTATAAAACAATTGAAGCCCATTCAACTTCAACAGGAGCAAGGATTTGGTCCTATACTTTAGATGATTTAGCTACCCGCTGCAATTCTGTAGTCTTAAACGACACCGCCTATGTTTATGACAACAGCACGATGTTATATGCATTCAATGCAACTTCTGGAGCACTATTTTGGAAAACAAAGTTAGAACCTGGCTTTACTGGTGCTATGTATGTTAGTCCAACAGTTCGGAACGGGACTATATACGTGCCTGTCCCAAGGTCTGGACAAAATCAGATATGTGCAGTAAATGCAAGTACAGGCGTAATAAAATGGCTTACAGAACCTCGAGCAGAAGATGGATATATTGTTCACGGCCCTGCTGTAGCAAACGGAATAGTATACGGTACTGGCGACAACGGGCATATGTATGCTTGGGATGCTACGACCGGTGCATTCAAATGGAAGTATAACATGGCCTATGCTAGTTACACAAGCCCAACAGTGGCAGACGGAACGGTATACTTTGGAAGTATGGACGGACGTATGTTTGCCGTCGATGCGTTAACCGGAATTTTAAAATGGCAAAAGCAAATTACGCCTGTGAATATCAAATTCTATACGTCTAGCCCTTGCGTTGTTAGTGTAAATGGTATTGTGAATCATCCCGGCGTATCTGGTGAGCAACAGTAATTACTTATGTGTGTTTATAGCACGGTTTGAACTACGCAAAAAACGAAATCACCGCGTAGGCGCAGGTCTTCGAAATAAAAATACATCCAAATTCGAAAGAGCCGGACTTGTGCCGTGCGTAGGCAATCCTTACCGCGCCGGCACAAGTGCACAGTGTAAAATTCATTGCATTAATCAACTTGACACTTGCGCCTACCTCGTAAAAGGTAAGACGGGTGCACTATCCACGCTAGCACAATCGATAAATTCTAACATGCCTGACCTTTTATCTCAAGCGTCATTTTATTTATTAGATCAACACAAACACCAAAAAGGTCCTGTGCACTTTCAATATCATAGGTTGCTTCAGGATGCTGCGTTGGATTCCGGTAATTAATTCTCACAATATCCAAAGCACTTAACACCGATTCTGAAACTTTCTTTGTTCTTTTAGCTCTAAGCTCAGTTGTCATTGGTCCCCACATCGGTTTTGCAAGCCTTTTTGTTTTTTTATGAAACTTATAAAATTGCTTCAAAGTATCTTCTGTTGCACGTAAAATGTGAAATGCTGCTGCTGTAGCCTCACCATATAAAATGCAACGGCAAGCAGCAGTGAAGTCGGATTTAGCTATGTCCGATAGATTTTCAAACGCACCTTTTTTAAGCAATAGCTGGGGAGTTTGAATTAAATATTCCGTGTTGTACCTACGTGAAGGCATTGTATGTACCAGCTTAGTTTTTCCTTCAGCAAATATTGTACTTTCAAATGATTTCACCTCCATCATAAATACTGTAGATGGTGGAAGATCCTCCGATTCATCAACCACTTCATTATTATATCTATCAACTAGATGTTCTAAAAAACCAAGCGAAACCTTAAAATCAATTTTAGTCAATGCATCTTTGATTTCCTTGAAAGCAACTGTAATTTTCTTCTTATTATCATATTTTAAATTTGATAAATACCGGACCAGTAAACCTACAAAAATAAAAGAATAGCTCGTTTGTGTATTCATAATTTGGAATGTTTCATTGTTGTCTTAAAAAGTAAATGTAATAACATTTCCAGGCGCAGCATTGAATTCCTTATACGTTTCAGCGTAGGCGCATTTCTTCGATTCTAATAAAACATCAAGTTGAAAGGAGGCAGACTTGTGCCGGTGGGTTTGGCCCCTAAACCCCCGAAGGGGCGCTTAAAATGCATAGCCATTCAACTAACAGCAACTTCTGACTACTGAACATTCCAACGAGTTAAAAAACGATAAGCAGATTTCAAAACCAAAAATCACATTAGATTCGAGATGTGCGTTGGCCAGACAAAACGCGCGGAGCGATCGGGTTTGTCTTGACTTTTTTGTTTCTTTTTGTGTCAAGACAAAAAGAAAAGACAATTTACAGTTACTTTTGCACGCCGGTTAAAAAGCTCATACATGCCCAGAAACACATCCATAAAATCAGTTTTAATTATAGGAAGCGGTCCGATCATTATCGGGCAGGCCTGCGAGTTTGACTATGCTGGAACACAAGCTGCCAGAAGTCTTCGTGAAGAAGGCATTAAAGTTATCTTGGTAAACAGCAACCCGGCTACCATCATGACAGATCCGATGATGGCAGATCGTGTATACCTTCTTCCATTGACAGTGGAGAGCATTGAGCAAATACTTGAAGAGAATGACATAGATGCAGTTTTACCAACGATGGGTGGACAAACAGCCTTGAACCTTTGCAAAGAAGCTGATGAGCTTGGCGTCTGGGAAAAGTATCGGGTGCAACTGATCGGCGTTGATATTAAAGCGATTGACAAGGCCGAAGACCGTGAAAAGTTCAGGCAGTGGATGATACAGATGAATATACCGGTAGCGCCTGCACGCACCGCCAATTCATTTCTTGAGGGCAAAGAGTTTGCGCAGGAAATTGGATTTCCGCTGGTGATCCGGCCTTCCTTTACCCTGGGCGGAACCGGTGGTGGATTTGTTCATACCAAAGACGATTTAGACGAAGCGCTTAACAATGGACTAACAGCATCCCCGATTCATGAGGTGTTGGTTGAGAAGGCTGTGCTTGGTTGGAAAGAATTCGAGCTGGAATTATTACGCGATGCAGCCGATAATGTCGTGATCATTTGCACCGTCGAAAATTTTGATCCGATGGGTGTACATACCGGCGATA
>JAZKGH010000198.1:0-5260 GCA_040386055.1 Bacteroidota bacterium | reverse complement strand
CATTAACGTAGTAATACCCGGAACCTTGCTCAGGTTGGTGTACATCACTTGTGCTTCGGGTGGCAACAATATTTTAACAGCTTCATCTCTGAAGTAGCCATCTACCTTATTCAAAACAGTAACCGAAGTATCCGTTCCAACATTCAGAGCTTGCTTTAATCCTGCGATCACCTCATCATTCGTAAGACCTGTTGGCGTGTTTTTAAATACCTCGTCCACCTGCTCTTTGGTGCACGAATAAAAAGCAATACTAAAACCCAACAGACATCCTAAAACAAGAATATTTTTCATAACGTTATGTTCAATTATTTTAAATACGTATCCAGCCAGTCAAAGTAAACGCGTTGCCACAATACGCTGTTTTGTGGTTTTGTTACCCAATGGTTTTCGTCAGGAAAATATAAGAAACGACTTTTGATTCCTTTGATCTGTGCAGCTGTAAAGGCTTCCATTCCTTGTGATAAAGGTACACGGAAATCTTTTTCATTATGGATAACCAAAATAGGTTTGTCCCAGTTCTGTACAAATTTATGAGGTGATCCGCTGAAGTTACGTGGTTGTGGTTGTTGCCAGTAAGGGCCCTGGTTATCGTTATTAGCGAAGAACATTTCTTCTGTACTTCCATACCAACTTTCCATGTTAAACATTCCGCAATGTGCAATGAATGTTTTAAAACGTCCCTGATGATTTCCTGCCAGCCAATACACTGAATATCCACCGAAACTTGCACCCACAGCAGCTCTTTTATCTTTTGCCACAAAGTTCTCCTTCGATACTTCATCAATAGCGCTCAGGTAATCTTTCATTGCTTGTCCGCCATAATCACCAATGATTTTGTCGGTCCACTCTTGTCCAAATCCGGGAGTTCCTCTTCTATTTGGAGCTACAATAATGTATCCGTTGTTGGCCATTAGTTGAAAATTCCAGCGGTACGAGAAAAACTGACTCACCATGCTTTGCGGCCCACCCTGACAATACAATAGCGTTGGGTATTGTTTGTTCGGATTAAAGTTTGGCGGGTAAATTACCCAGGTTAAAATTTGTTTTCCATCGGTTGACGGAATCATTCGTTTCTCAATTTTTCCCCATTCGATTTTATCGGTCAGTTCTTTGTTGGTAAAGGTTAATTGACTTTCAACTCCTTTAACAGAAATACTAAACAATTCAGTTGGCAGGCTCATACTTTGTTTCGCACCAACTAATACAAATGTTTTTTTATCAGGATTGAATAATGAGAACGTTTGGTAATCATGATCTCCGGTGGTGAGTTGTTTTACTTCAGGAAAGAAGAAGCCGGCTTTGCCTGCTTTTTCAATGCTGTAAAAAATATTTTTAGTACCGAGGTATTCAACTACAAAATACAATTGAGAATTACCATTCCATTGAAAATTCTCAATACCAAAATCAAAATCCTTGGTTACATCAGATGTAGTTTTGGTATCAAAATAATGCACCATCAAACGGTTTTTATCCGCTTCATTTCCGGGACGTTTCATACTTTGCCATGCAATGCGTTTTCCATCAGGACTGAATGACGGACCCACATCATAACCGGCATTCGTCTCTGTGAGGTTTACGGTTGATTTATTGTTTACATCATAAATATAGATATTAGCATCGGTGCTCACGGCTTCGGCTGTGCCATTTAATTTACGCGAAGTATATGCTAATTTTTTTCCATCCGCGCTCCAGTTGAATTGCTCAGAACCGCCAAATGGTTGCAAAGGTGCATCGTACTTCTCATCCTTCATAATATCTGTAGCGTCTGTTGCTAGCTTCCCATTTGCATATGTTGCAACAAACATGTGGCTATAAGCATAATCATGCCAGTTGTCCCAGTGACGGTAAAACAATCCATCAATAATGCGGGCATTTTTGGTGAAAGGAAGGTCAGGATAGATCTCTGCCGGATTTTGTTCCATCTTAACATCCGCAGCGTATGCGATATGAGTTAAGGCAGGAGAGTATTTGTAAGCATTCACGCCTCCTTCAATGGTTGACACCTGGGTTTTGTTAGCACCATTTACATCCATTTCCCAAACCTGCACGCTTCCGCTTTCGCTTGAGAGATAGGTTATCTTTTTGCCATCAGGTTTCCATTGCAAGTCAAAGGCATTGTTTTTATCATCTGTTAAAAGTGTAGGTGTACCGTTCGGCATAACAATGCTGTATACAAAGTTTGTGCCTTTATTGGTGGTGAGGTCGTAACGCTTCACTTCATAGATCAGCATTTTACCATCGGGTGAAAGTTGTGGGTTGTTTACACGACCCAGCTTAAACAGCATTTCCGGTGTCAGTTTTTCTTTGGTTTGTGCCATTCCTGAAAATGTTAGTAAAACGAATAATACAGCAATACTAGTTCTCATATGATTTTTAGTTTTCTTTATTCTTTGATTCTTGCGGTTGGCAGTTGGCTTTTATCCGTTGGCCGTTGACTAAGCGGAGTCGAAGTTAACTCCAGCCCATGTTGGCTTCGACTCCGCTCAGCCAACGGCTTCATCCCTTCATATCCTAATTCCTTAATCTCCCAATCTCCTACAATACGTCTACTTCGTTTCGCACCAGATCCTCCATTACTTCGCGTTTACGAATAAGGTGAGCTTTGCCATTGTATATTAATACCTCGGCCGGACGGAAACGTGCATTGTAATTAGACGACATGGTGATTCCATAAGCTCCTGCATTTTTGAAGCACAAGATATCACCTTCTTTCGTTTCAGTGATTTTGCGGTCCCAGCCAAATGTATCGGTTTCGCAGATGTTTCCAACCACAGTGTAAATACGTTGTTTACCTTCTGGATTAGAGATGTTCATGATCGTATGGTATGAATCATACAACATCGGGCGGATTAAATGATTCATTCCTGAATCCACACCAATAAAAACAGTTGCAGTTGTTTGTTTGATTACATTTGTTTTCACAAGAAAATAGCCTGATTCACTTACAATGTATTTACCTGGTTCAAACCATAGTTCCAGATCGCGGCCGTATTCTTTCGTGAATTCTAAAAAGCGCTCAGCAATGGCTGCACCCAGTTCTTCAACATCCGTAGTAATATCTCCTTCTTTGTAGGCAACTTTAAACCCACTTCCAAAATCGATAAAGGTCAGATCCGGAAAATCTTTGGCAGCATCAAATAGAATTTCGGCTCCTTGTAAAAACACACCTGCATCCAAAATATCAGAACCGGTATGCATGTGCAATCCATTTACTTTGATATTATGCGATTTTACCACACGCATTACATGACGCAGTTGGTATATGGATACTCCGAATTTTGAATCTATATGGCCGGTAGAAATTTTCGCATTTCCACCCGCCATGATATGTGGATTTAACCGAATGCAGCAAGGTACTTTGTTGCCATATTCATGTCCGAATTGCTCCAGTATACTGATATTATCAATATTGATATGTACGCCCAACGCAACAGCTTGTTTGATCTCATCAAAGCCTACACAGTTTGGTGTGAAAATAATATCATCTGGACTATAGCCTGCGCGTAAACCAAGGTGCACTTCATTGATCGAAACAGTATCCAATCCTGAACCTTCGTTTTTAAGCAGTTTTAAAATATTGGTATTGTTCAACGCTTTACATGCATACTTCAGCTTTACGGTTACAGGTTTGAATGCATACTTCAGCTTGTTAAATTTCTCTACAATCTTGTTTGCATCATACACATAAACGGGTGTTCCGAATTCCTCGGCTACATCAAGCAGCTTCACATTGCCTGCATAATAATTGTTGTTTACCAACTCCATGTTTGTTTTATATAAAATAGTTTACTAAAAATGAGGTGGCAAGATAGGCAAGAAATTGAGAAAATGAGGGGCTAAAGGAAGTGGAGGTGACTGTTTTGTATCAATTTAAATACCTTGTAGTAATTCTACTACAGAGTTTATTTTTAAATCCGCAATCGCAAATCGTCCATCGTTAAACATAGCTTCTTCGGGAACCGCGATACAAAACATTCGTGCGGCTTTAGCAGCTAACACACCATTCACTGAATCTTCAAATACCAAACAGTGTATAGGTTCTACTCCAAGTTTTTTTGCTGTGGTAATAAAAATACCCGGATGGGGTTTGCCAAAAGGTTCATATTCGGCCGACCATAATATTTGAAAATATTGACGGATATTGAGTTTATCTACAACGGCTTCAATAAGGCGCATGGCGGATGAGGAAGCTACAGCCATTGGGATCTTACGCTCATGCACATAATGGATGAGTTGGATAACACCGGGCAAGGCCTCTGCATGATTGGCGATGAGTTCCATTACGCAGGTTAATATATCTTCTTCTGTCTTAGTAAAATCAGGATTAGGCCAGGGGTGGTGGTTGTACCAATGCGTTACTACTTCTGTTAATCGGAAACCCATTACTTGTCGTAACAGATCGTCATCTAATTGCAATCCCAGTTCACCAAATATCTTCTTCTCTGCCATTCTCCAGTAGGGTTCAGAGTCGATAAGGAGGCCGTCCATATCGAAAATAACGGCTTGCATTTTGCTTAGAAAAGAGTTGATGGGATGCATTAACTCAGGATATCTAAAATTTCGTCAACGTTGATGCTCTTGATAAAGCTTTCTTCGGTGGTGATGATATTATCGGCCAGTTCTTTTTTGCGTTCCTGCAAGGCGAGGATTTTTTCTTCCACGGTATCCTTAGTAATAAACTTATAATTAAACACTGTTTTGGTTTGGCCGATACGGTGCGAACGATCTACTGCCTGGCGTTCCACTGCAGGATTCCACCATGGGTCGATGATAAATACATAATCAGCGGTTGTAAGGTTAAGTCCCAGGCCACCTGCTTTCAATGAGATCAGGAAGTACTTGATATCTTCATTCGACTGGAATTCGGTAACGGCTTTTTGACGTTGTTCGTTGGTTAAACTCCCATCGAGATAGGCATATTTCCAGCCTTTACTATCAAAGTGTTTTTTGTAGATATCCAGTTGTTTTACAAACTGCGAGAACAACAATACCTTGTGACCTTCGGCCTTGGCCGTTTCACTCATGGCAATGATTTCATCGAACTTACCCGACTGTCCTTCAAAATCAGGGTTGGTTAATTTCGGGTGGTTTGCAATCTGGCGGAGTTTGGTCAAACCTTGCAACAATGCAATTTGCGACTTTGCCAATCCAACTTCGCGAATAGATTTCAGGATCTCATTTCTGAAATACGATTTCACGGTTTCGTATGCTTCTGATTGTTCTTCGGTCATGTTGCAATACACTACCTGTTCCACTTTAG
>JAZKGH010000197.1:0-16251 GCA_040386055.1 Bacteroidota bacterium | reverse complement strand
AGCTATATCAACAAGGATATTGTAACGAATGGGTTTTCGTCTGGCGTCAAGCGACTTCCGGACAATTGTTACCGGTATATCCGAAGATAATCCGGCTTGTTTTCGAATCTGAAGAAGTGTTGCCTGCTCGGTAACACAATGCTCCGGAAGCATTGATAATTCTATTCGTTTAGTCATTGTTAGGTGTTTTTCCTAAAGGTACTGATTGCAAATATCTATCTTTTCAGGGAGAAATCATTTTTTATACCCGAATGAATAAGTAGGCAAGGAGGAAAGTAGGCAGTAGGCAAAAAACTCGCAACCCGCAATAATAACCTGCAACTTTTATACCCGAATGGAGAAGTAAGTAAGGAGGAAAGTAGTGGTGGGCAGTAACTCGTAACCCGTAATAAATAACCCGCAACTTTTGAACCTTCCACCCACTTATAAACCTCAGTAACGCCCGCTCTTCCGAGGTCTTTGGTATTTGTCAACAATCTGAGGTAATGTTTCCGATTTAGGTTAATTTCGCCTCGAATTTATTCTAATACATTATTCATGGCTGATATTCAAAAACTAAACGGCATCGCAACGCAGGTTCGCAGAGACATTTTACGCATGGTTCATGGAGTAAAATCGGGGCATCCCGGAGGCTCATTAGGGTGTGCAGATTTTTTGACTGCATTGTACTTTGAAATTATGGATCACAACCCTGCATTCAACATGGATGCTAAAGGTGAGGATGTTTTTTTTCTTTCCAACGGTCATATTTCTCCCGTTTTTTATAGTGTATTAGCTCGTTCCGGATATTTTCCGGTAAGTGAATTGGCTACCTTCCGTAAGTTGGATTCGCGTTTGCAGGGGCATCCTGCAACTGCTGAGCATCTTCCGGGTGTGCGTATCGCAACAGGTTCGCTGGGACAAGGAATTTCTGTAGCTGTTGGAGCTGCCACGGCTAAAAAAATGAATAAAGATTCCAAGCTGGTATATGCATTAATGGGAGATGGAGAAATTGAAGAAGGCCAGAATTGGGAAGCATTTATGTTTGCAGCGCATCATAAAGTAGATAACCTGATAGTAACCATTGATTTCAATGGACAACAAATTGATGGGTCAACGAAAGATATTATGGGATTGGGCGATGATATCGCTGATAAATTAAAAGCATTTGGATGGGAAGTGCTATTTATGAATGGTCACGATATGCAAAATATTTTAGATATCATGGCTAAGGCGAAAGCAGCTACAGGAAAAGGGAAGCCAATTTTTGTTGTGATGAAAACCGAAATGGGTTATCCTGTTGATTTTATGATGGGATCGCACAAGTGGCATGGTGTATCACCCAATGACGCTGAATTAGCCAGTGCGCTATCTCAACTTCTTGGAAACGAAATCGATTATTAATACTCTGCTGTTGCAATCTATATATAGATACACTTTGTTGTTCATACTGTTTGCAGGCTTTTTACAGCCAAGGCAAGTTGTTGCGCAACAAAAAGTAAAAACACGCATTTTGTTTTTGTTGGATGCATCCGGAAGTATGTATGCTTCCATGGATAAAGATAACCGTATCAATGTAGCCAAACGATTGCTGGCAAAATTGATGGATAGTTTGGAGCGTGCCAAAGATGTAGAGGTTGCCTTGCGTGTGTATGGACATACCAGCCCTCCCTCAAAAAGAGATTGTAAAGATACCAAACTTGAAGTTCCATTTAAACAGCATAATCATGCTGAAATCAAAAAGGAAGTTGCGAAACTTGTTCCTAAAGGAACCACACTTATTGCTTATTCCTTGCAACAGGCAGCATATGATTTCCCTAAAGAGCCCGGAGTACGCAATGTAATTGTATTGATTACAGATGGTATTGAGGAATGTGACGGAGATCCTTGTGCGGTATCGGAAGCGTTGCAAAGCAATGGTGTTATCCTGCGTCCGTTTATTGTGGGTATCGGAGGAACGGAAGATTTTCGCAAAGCATTTGAATGTGTGGGCCGTTATTACGATGCCAATACAGAAGCCGATTTCGACAATGTGTTAAATGTTGTAATCAGTCAGGCTTTAAACAATACAACTGTTCAGGTGAATTTATTGGATGCTTTCAGTAAACCAACTGAATCAAATGTGAACATGAGTTTTTACGACATGCATTCCGGTCAATTGGTCTACAACTATGTTCATACCTTAAACGAAAAGGGAAACCCGGATACATTACCATTAGACCCGATTTACAAATACCGTATGGTAGTGCATACCATTCCACCGGTTACAAAAAGCAATATTGAAATCACTCCCGGAAAACATACTACAGTAGGAGTTGATGCCCCGCAGGGAAGTTTATTGTTAAAGGTTATAGGAGCAACCAATTATAGTAAACTTCAATACATCATCCGTCAGCAGAATCAGGATAAAACTTTACATGTAGAGGATGCTAATACTCCGCAAAAATACATTATTGGTAAATATGATCTCGAAATTTTGAGCATTCCCCGTATCGTTCAAAAAGGAATTGAAATCAAACAAAGCTATACCACTACTATTGAGATTCCGCAACCCGGAAGGTTGATGATTACAGCTGTAACCCAACCATACTATGCCGACATATACATGATGGTGAAAAACGAATTGGTATGGGTGTATAAATTGCCAACGGAGAGCAGGAATAATTCTATGCTCATCCAACCCGGCAAGTATAAAATTATTTACAGAGCCAAGGGTGCTTACCGTTCGAATCAATCATTTGACAGGGATTTTACTATTACCTCCGGTTCTGCAACCAATATTACGTTGAATTAAAGATTAATAATTATAGAGATGAAAAAGTTCGAAATCCAAAATGTAAAAGATACCCGCTCAGGTTTTGGAGCCGGTTTACATGAACTCGGTAAGGTAAATGAAAATGTGGTGGCACTATGTGCCGACTTAACAGGATCCTTAAAAATGGATGCTTTTCAAAAAGATTTTCCGGAACGTTTTATCCAGGTGGGTATTGCAGAAGCCAACATGATTGGTATGGCTGCCGGATTAACCATCGGAGGTAAAATTCCGTTCACCGGAACATTTGCGAACTTCTCTACAGGTCGTGTATACGATCAGATTCGTCAGAGTGTTGCTTATTCAGGTAAAAATGTAAAGATCTGTGCATCTCATGCAGGATTAACATTGGGAGAAGATGGTGCAACACATCAGATTCTGGAAGATATCGGATTAATGAAAATGTTGCCGGGAATGACGGTAATCAATCCATGTGATTATAACCAAACCAAAGCAGCAACCATGGCCATTGCAGAACATAAAGGTCCTGTGTATTTACGCTTTGGTCGTCCAGCCGTTCCTAACTTTACTCCCGAAAATCAGGTGTTTGAAATCGGGAAAGCCGTAATGCTAAATGAAGGAACAGATGTATCAATCTTTGCAACAGGCCATCTTGTGTGGAAAGCCATTGAAGCCGGACAGCTGTTAGCGGAAAAAGGTATCAATGCCGAGATCATCAATATTCACACCATTAAACCACTGGATGCAAAAGCAATTTTGGAATCGGTTCGTAAAACACATTGTGTTGTTACTGCTGAAGAACATCAGATGAATGGTGGATTAGGAGATAGCATCGCACAATTATTGGCACGTGAATTTCCTACTCCTTTAGAAATGGTTGCAGTTAATGATAGCTTTGGAGAAAGCGGAACACCCGATCAGTTGATGACCAAATATGGTTTGGATGCCGTAAATATTGTGGCCGCTGTAGAAAAAGTAATTGCCAGAAAAAACTAATCAACTAACCGTAACGGTAAGTTAACAAAGCGCACCTATGTAAATGGGGCGCTTTTTTTGCGTACTTCTGCGGTTTTATATTTTACATTCTACATTTTGCTGTTAAATAAATTTCGAGAGAACCGCAGAACCGCAAAATGTAGAATATAAAAGGAGTAAGAATATTTATTCTCTTCTTCTTTTTTCACTGATTATCCCTAAACTCGCATATACCAAAACACTTTAGTATGATCACCATTCAACAGCGCAGGTTTTTACCTAATAAAATAAAAGTGACTTCATGGGATGTATTGTCTCCGTTTTTTGATCAGCTTCTTTCCCGTGAAATCAATTCAAAACAGGATCTCGAAAATTGGTTGAAAGACCGTAGCGAATTGGAGGCGTTTGTAAGTGAAGATTTAGCATGGCGGTATGTACGCATGACATGTGATACCGAAAACAAAGAGCTGGAACAGGCATACCTGTTTTTTGTAACAGAAATTGAACCACAAATTGCTCCGCTGTCGGATAAACTCAACCGCAAGTTGGTTTCAAGTCCATTCATCGATGAACTGGATCACGATAAATATTTTATTTACCTGCGTTCTGTAAAAAAAGAAATTGAATTGTTCAGAGATGAGAACGTTCAGTTGTTTGCCGAAATTTCAACAGAAAGTCAAAAGTATGGAGCCATCATTGGCAGTTTAAGTGTAACGTTGGAAGGAAAAGAATTAACACTGCAACAAGCGGCTAATTATTTAAAGAATCCCAATAGAAGTAAACGTGAAGAAGCGTTTATAAAGATTCAGGAAAAGCGTGCGGAACGTGTAACCGAGTTGGATGTATTGTTCGACCGCTTGGTGGCATTGCGTCATAAAGTAGCTGTAAATGCAGGTTTCGAAAACTTCCGCGATTATATGTTTGCAGCCATGGGACGTTTCGATTATACGCCTCAGGATTGCTTCAACTTCCATGATGCCATACAGCAAGAGGTAATGCCATTGGTGAAACAGTTTACCGAAAAACGTGCGAAGGAACTGGGGCATACATTACGTCCGTGGGACATGGATGTAGATACACAAAACAGAGAAGCATTAGAACCTTTCACCAGTGGCAAGGATCTATTGGATAGAACCGTAAAATGCTTCCGTAAGGTGGATGATTATTTTGCATGGTGTATTGAAACCATGGACAATATGGAACGTCTGGATCTGGAAAGCAGAAAAGGAAAAGCTCCCGGGGGATACAATTATCCGATGGCTGAAACGGGAGTGCCGTTTATCTTTATGAATGCAGCATCCTCAACGCGTGATGTGGAAACAATGGTGCACGAAGGCGGACATGCAGTGCATTCCTTCTTAAGTAAAGACCTGGAATTGTCAGCTTTTAAAAGCTGTCCGAGTGAAGTAGCGGAACTGGCATCCATGAGCATGGAACTCATCAGTTATGACGGGCAAGATGAATTTTACCGTACACCCGAAGACCTGAACAGAGCCAAAGAAGAACACCTGGAAGGTATCATCAAAATATTACCGTGGATCGCAACTATCGATAAATTCCAACATTGGATTTATACACATCCCACACATACAACTGAAGAACGTAAAACTTATTGGGTACAACTAAGCAAGGAGTTTGGAACAGGTTTGGTAGATTGGAGTGGATATGAAATGGCACAAGCCTATTCGTGGCAAAAACAATTGCACTTGTATGAAGTTCCGTTTTATTATATCGAGTATGGAATGGCGCAATTGGGTGCATTAGCTGTATGGCGTAATTTCCTGTCGGATAAAAAACGTGCGGTGGAGCAGTACAAAGCAGCATTGAGTTTAGGCTACACCAAAACAATTGGAGAGATATACAAAACCGCAGGCATCGAGTTTAATTTCTCGGCAGCGTACATCAAAGAATTAATGGTGTTCGTGAAAGCAGAATTAGCGAAGTTGTGATTGGTTGATTAAGTTATTGGGTTAATAGGTTATTGAGTTATTGCCTACTGCGTACTTTCTTCTTTGCCAACTTCTTTTTTGTGTCTTTCTTTAACTTAGTTTTTAGCGTCTTCGTGTACAAAAAAATAAAAGTAGAATGATAACCTGGGATGATTTTGAAAAAATAGAAATGCGTGTGGGAACCATCATTGAAGTCAATGATTTTCCTGAAGCGCGCAATCCTACCTACCAGTTACGCATTGACTTCGGTGAGTCCGGCATCAAAAGATCTTCTGCACAGATCACAGCATTGTATACCAAAGAAATGTTATTGAACAAACAGGTAATAGCAGTAGTGAATTTTCCCCCTAAACAGATCGGAAAATTTATGAGTGAATGTTTAGTGTTGGGCGTAGTAGGAGTAAATAAGGAGGTGACCCTGCTACAACCGGAACAAGCAGTTGAGAATGGATTGAGGATAGCGTAATTGCCTAGGGCAATAGCTTCGATGAACTCAGCCTGACATCCTTGTCACACTGAGTTCATCGAAGTGCTTTCCGGAAGACATGATTTCCCTCCTCGCAGCTGCCTTCGGCCATTCCACTTCGTGGAGCTCAGGCAGCTTTCCCACGCACATAATATGTTCTTATCTGCAACAAACAGTTGGCTTCTCCCGATAATTATCGGGACCGCTCAGTCAACTATTCCTCCCCTTCAGAACTTAATATCTCAATTCCTTATCT
Source organism: Bacteroidota bacterium (assembly GCA_040386055.1). Classification (GTDB taxonomy): domain Bacteria; phylum Bacteroidota; class Bacteroidia; order UKL13-3; family UKL13-3; genus UKL13-3. The sequence continues at coordinate 9,853 of JAZKGH010000197.1, read as the reverse complement.
TCCCATTTACTCATTCACAATTTCGTCATTTACTCATTTCCCCACTCCGGCAATTCCTCCAAAAAAGTATAATCACTAAAATCTGCAGTATATTGAACAACGATATGTTGTAACCCGTTGGTAACCAATAATTGCTTTACTCCAAAGGCAGAGTTGTAAACGGCAATCTGCTCAAATACAGCTTTATTGATTTCAATATCAGGGCTTTTACATTCAATGAGTAATTGGGGCTGTCCATTTTTATTGAAAGCCAGCACATCGAAACGCTTTTTACGACCATTCACGTCAAGCCCACGTTCTACAGCCAGTAGCGACTGCGGGTAGTTTTTGTCGAGGGTTAAATAATGCAAAACATGTTGTCTTACCCATTCTTCGGGAGTGAGTACCACATACTTTTTCCTTACAATGTCGAAAACATAGTTGGTATTTTGTTCGCTTTTCGTTTTAAACTTGTACGTAGGAAACTTTAACTGCATTACAACGCAAATAAAGGCAAAAAACAGATATGGCAGCCGAAACCGATTTCAATAAATTAATGACCAGCCTCAAAGCGAAGCAGTATGCTCCGGTATATTACTTGTTTGGTGAGGAGCATCATTTCATTGATGAGGTGAGCAACTATATTGAAGCCAATGTGCTCAATGATGGCGAAAAGGGCTTTAACCAAATGATCTTGTACGGTAAAGATTCCGATGTGCGTACCATTGTTTCCAATGCCCGCAGGTTTCCTATGATGGCACCTTATCAGGTGATTATTGTGAAGGAAGCGCAAAGTTTAAAAGAACTTGATGAGTTTGAAACATACTTTGAGAAGCCAGTTCCTACTACTATTCTGGTGATTTGTAACAAGAGTGCAAAGCTGGATAAACGTACCAAATTTTATAAGTCGCTATCAAAGCATGTAATTTTTGAATCGAAAAAATTATACGATAACCAGTTGCCTCCTTTTATTGAGGCATATCTGAAAAGCAAAGGATTTAAGATCGGTCCGCGTGCAGTGAATCTGATAGCTGAATCACTAGGTGCTGATATTGGTAAGATCGTCAACGAACTTGAGAAACTCATCATCAACAAACATGATGAAAAGGAGATTACCGATACGGATGTTGAATTGAAAATCGGTATCAGTAAAGAGTTCAATATTTTTGAATTGATTGGTGCCATGGCGATGAAGAACTCGGCAAGAGCATTTCACATTGCACACCATATGGGTAAGGCGAAGGATTTTTCCATCATAGCTACGCTCATCAACATGAACAACTTTTTTAACAAAGCCTACATTGTTAAACAAAGTAAAATCAAGGACAGAGGCGAGCTGCAAAAAAAATATGGTTTCAATTATTACCAGGCAGCGGATTATATCAATGCCGTAACACGATACTCATCTGAAGAACTCGAGAAATGTATCCGTATCATGCACGAGTATGATCTTAAAAGCAAAGGCGTGAATAATATTTCTGCTACTCCTGATGAGTTGCTTAAGGAAGTGTTGATTAAGATTTTGTAACAGAATCACATATTCACCAATTTCCAAAATCAAGACTTTTTACTACCCATCACATCATTCTGTTCAGATGATGAAATATAGAACAGCAATGTCATGAATCCTGTTGTACAAATCATAAAGCAAAACGAAAAGATGATGTCGGCACTTGCCTTGGTAAAAGAGCTTGGATTACCTGATTGTTGGATAGGAGCGGGTTTTATTCGCAACAGCGTGTGGGATTATTTGCACTATAAACAAAGTGATCATTCCGTGGATGATGTAGATGTTATTTTTTTTGATGCAGAGAATACTTCAATTGTATATGAAAATCAATTGGAGCTTGCCTTACGACAAATAAATCCGTCATTGAAATGGTCGGTTAAAAATCAAGAGAGAATGCGGGTGAAGTATAATCTCAATTATGTATCATCAATAGAAGCAATTTCATATTGGCCTGAAACTGCAACTTGTATCGCGGCCCGGTTAAATATATCTGATCAGCTTGAAATCATTAGTCCCTACGGAATAGATGATCTAATGAATATGATAGTTAAGCCTTCTCCTAATAGTTCACCTGAGGTTTTTTATAAGAGATTGACCGAAAAAAAATGGCAGGAGCGGTGGCCGATGTTAAGAGTAGAAATATTGGAGAAGTAATAAAGCATAAAAGCACGTTTGATATGTTCAAACGTGCTTTTATGCTTTATAGTGAGGTATGCTATTACGCGGCCTTCTTATGCAGCGTACTTCTTTTTCTTCCGTAAGCAAAGTAAATTAAAATCCCCACACCCATCCATGCAAATGCTACTGTTAACGTTTGTGCATCCAATCCGAAGATCATCAGCGTACAAATGGCGGCACCTAATACAGAAACAATCGGAGCCAGCGGTGTTCTGAAAGGTCTTTCAATCTCCGGAGATTTTACACGCAAGATCCAGACACCCAAGCTGACCAGCACAAATGCAAACAACGTTCCGAAGCTGGTTAAATCGCCTGCGACATGTCCGGGCACAAAAGCAGAGAAGAGTCCGACAAACACAAACAAAATCCAATTAGCTTTATAGGGTGTTTTATATTTTGGGTGTAAAGCGCCAAAGGCCTTTGGGATCAATCCATCATTACTCATGGTGTAAAAAATGCGGCTTTGTCCCATCAGCATCACCAGGATAACAGAACTGAATCCGGCTAAAATGGCAATGGTAACGGCCGTTGCGAGCCAGCTGTAATCTATCATATAAGTAGAGATGGCATAGGCTACAGAAGCTTCTCTTCCTTTTTCAGGATCCACAAAATCTTTCCAGTTAGCCACACCCGTAAGTACATGTCCGAACAAAATATACAGAATGGTACACACAACTAGTGAACCTAAAATACCAATTGGCATATCACGTTTAGGATTTTTAGCTTCCTGAGCAGCTGTACTCACAGCATCAAAACCAATGAATGCAAAGAAAACAATTGCAGCTCCACCCAATACTCCGCCCCAACCATGTTTGTTCCATCCGCTGTAATCAGCAATTACTTTTCCTGCATTATCTACAACAGGAGCAGTACCTTCTGGAATTAAGTATGGAGTATGGTTTTCGGGTTTGATATACTGCCATCCTAATACGATGAACAAAATAACAATGGCTACTTTTACGAATACGATGATCATGTTTACGAATGCTGATTTTTGTGTTCCGCGAATAAGCAATAATGTAAGGAGTAGTAAAATGATCAATGCAGGAGCATTCATATATCCCTGGTGAAATACTCCTAAGGAGTCGGTGAAACTCTCAAAGGGGGAGTGACACCATTCATACGGTATGGCTCCATCGAGCAGCTTGTTTAAATATTCACTCCATGCAATACTCACGGTAGCAGCACCCAATGCATATTCCATAACCAATGCCCACCCAATGATCCATGCAACAATTTCACCCATGGTAACATAACTATAGGCATAAGCACTTCCAGCGATAGGAATCATGGCTGCAAATTCAGCATAACACAATCCGGCAAAAGCACAACCAATGGCTGCAATCACAAACGACATAGTAACACCCGGTCCTGCAGCCTGACCGGCAGCAGCAGCGGTTCTTACAAAAAGTCCTGCGCCTATGATGGCACCAATTCCAAGTGCAATAAGATTGCCTGCACCTAATGTTCTCTTTAACCCCTTTTCGTTATCATGAGAAACGGCAAGTAGCTCATGCAAAGATTTTTTACGGAATAAACTCATAGTATCTACAAAGTATTTATGGTTGGTAAGATAACTATTTTATGAAAATCAAAAAGCACTATTCTATTACAGTAACAATCGCCTCGTTAATCTGAATGGATATCTCATTTGTGAGTTGCGGGAGAATCTTTTGAATACCAAAGTCTTTAGGAGAAAAGTGCAGGGATAAACTAAATCTTAGGTTTCGAAGGGGTTCGTCCCGCTCATTACTAAATTTAAAAATACCGTAGTTGCCGTTTACATCATCCGTAATTTGGTTCAATGTAAGTAAACCCGTAATCGGAAAATTGGAATCGCTGTTTTTTTGTAGATTAAGTTGGTCGAATAAATTCCCGTTGAGTTTACCGGAGAATATAAATTGGTCATCCCGGGTATCAAAAAAGGCATCCAATGTGTCGAACTCACCATCCAATGATTTTAGATCGAAGGTCAGTTTTAATTCACCTGACTTGCTGTTAAAGGTTAAATAGGATTGTGTGGATTTGATCCTGATAATTTCCCCTTTTACTTCTGTGTCGATAGCGGTTGTACAATTGTTGGTTTGGCTATGTACCGCAACAGAAAGTAGTAAAAGGAACAACAACATGGATATTGAATGCTTCATACTATTCTACCTATTAACTTGTGAGCATCATGGTACAAAGTTCATCTGCAATTTTGCTACCCAGCGCAATTCCCATACCATTGAGTCGGGCACCAATGAATTGCCTGTCGGAAAGTTTCTGTACAATGGGTAATTTATTTTTTCCGAATGCCATGATGCCTTGCCATTGATAATCGATGGTATATTGTTGTTGAGGTGCAATCATCTCGGCAAGGTAAAATTCAAGTTGCTGAATGATTTTGGAATTTGGAGCAAAGTCCGTTGTTTGTTCGGCTTCAAAATCAAGGTTGCGGCCACCACCAAAGATAATGCGGTTGTCAATATTGCGGAAGTAATAATAGCCTTCATCAAAACTGAAGACACCTTTAAAAGGAAGATTCTCAATGGGCGAAGTACAAATGACTTGTCCGCGACCGGGAGTAATGTCTATATCCGGAAAAAATTGTTTGCTGAATGCATTAGTGCAATAAGCTACCTTATCACATGTAAAAGTTAGTGTTTCATTAAAGGATGATTTTACACTCACAGCAACTGCATTGGGTAATTCTGTTACATTTTTCACTTCGGCACCGGTAAGCATTTTTATACGCAAAATGCCGGCATAGTTACTTAGTGTTTGCATCATCTTACCCGTGTCAAGTTGTCCTTCAAAAGGGTTGAGAATTATGGATTTTACCATGTCCTTGTTAAACCCGAAACGTTCAACCAACTCCGGTTTTTCGTAAAATACTTTATCATTAAAAATGCGTTGCAGCAACACATTCATATCATATATCTTATCTGAATTTACCGAATCCTTTTGCATGACCAATTCAAAACCACCATTGTGCTGGAAGTCGATATTGTCATCACCCAGTCGTTTGCGCAACAAATACAATCCTACCCAACGGTCTTCAATAAGTTTCAAAAAAGCGTCTTCCCCCATCAATTCTAAATCACTTTGTTTTTCGCTGAAGGAGCCTACACAAGCAAATCCTGCATTTTTAGTACTTGCACCTGATGGCATTAAACCACGTTCCAACAAAAGCACAGAAGCTTTTGGGCGCTTCTCCTTAATGGCACAAGCGGTTGATAGCCCGGTAATACCACCACCGATAATAATGTAGTCGTAATGAGTGAATGTTTTGTGTTCCCAAAAACTAAGCATAGACAAATTGGTTTTCAGCAAGATGGTAAAAAAAGTTTAATTTCCATACATTCTGTCAGACTGAGTTCATCGAAGTCTGACAGATAAACAAAAACAGCCACCCGAAGGCAGCTGTTTGTAAAAATATTTAATGTTAAACCCCGAGATCAATATCTCATTCTCCTAACAATCCGCACTTTTGTTCATTCCGCAATCCGCATTTAGTTAACGATCCACGTTTCTCTTCCTGCGATTAATTTATCCAAATCTCCGGCACCATAACTTTCGATAGCATGATTGATCTGATTGTTGAACAATACATCAAACGGAGTTTTATTGTTGTTTACATAAAACACTCCGAAAGGACGAGGGAAATGTCCTTCCACACTTGGATCATCATAAAAACGTGAAAGGATTTGAGCTTTCACTAAATCCGTTTCATCATGGATCCATAAATCTTCAGCAGAAACATCAGCAACATTTACAATCACAGGTTTGAAACCTTCCAGTTTAATTCCCAGTTCTGAGTTCTCACCAAAGATGAGCGGTTTGCCATGTTCCATCATTAAGGTCTGTTGTTTCTTACTCCCTTTTTCAGTAAAGATTTCAAACGCACCATCGTTGAACACGTTACAGTTCTGGTAAATCTCTACCAACGAGGTTCCTTTGTGCTCATAACCTCTTTTGATAATTGCCTGCTGGTGTTTTGGATCACGGTCCATAGTACGTGCCACAAAAGTAGCATCCGCTCCCAAACACAATGCAATCGGGTTAAATGGATAATCCAAAGATCCCATTGGTGTTGATTTGGTCACCTTACCTTGTTCCGATGTTGGAGAATATTGTCCTTTTGTCAAACCATAAATCTGGTTGTTAAACAACAATACATTCAAATCCGGATTCCTACGCAGCATGTGGATGAAATGATTTCCTCCGATACTCATCGAATCTCCGTCACCCGTGATCACCCATACAGATAAATCGGGGCGTGTCGATTTCAATCCGGTTGCAATCGCTGTTGCACGACCGTGAATCGAATGCATTCCAAATGTATCCATGTAATAGGGGAAACGTGAAGAACATCCGATACCTGAGATAAACACGAATTCTTCTTTCGGTCTGCCCAAATCAGGCAATACGGTTTGTACTTGTTTTAATATACTATAATCACCGCAACCCGGGCACCAGCGTACTTCCTGATCGGAGGCGAAATCTTTTGATGTTAATTTAACTGTTTCTGTTGTCATACTATTTCAATTAGATTAGGCCAATATTTCTTTTATTTTATTCACTACCTCATGCGACATGAAGGGTTGTCCCTGGATTTTATTGTATGGAATAGCATCCACAAAATATTTGTCGCGAATGATTTTCACCAATTGTCCATTGTTCAATTCAGGTACTACAACAGTTTTAAACTTACTCATCAATTCACCTAAATTTTTAGGGAACGGACTCATGTAACGCACATGTGCATGGGAAACTTTGTGACCTTCCTCAATCAATTGAGCGGTTGCTGTTTTCAACGCTCCATATGTTCCACCCCAACCGAGGATTAACAGATCACCGCTATCGGCTCCGTTGTCAAGGGTTTGTTCCGGAATATAGTTTGCAACCAGGTCCACTTTTTCCTGGCGCAATTTTACCATCAATTCATGGTTATCGGCATCGTAAGAAATATTACCTGTGATGTTTTGTTTTTCCAAACCACCAATGCGGTGTTCCAAACCTTTTGTTCCCGGTAATGCCCATGGGCGGGATAATTTTTCATCTCTTAAATAAGGCATGAATTTATCATCACTTGCTTTGCGTTCTTTGGCGAACTCAACACTGATGTTTGGCAGATCAGCCGATTTTGGATACTTCCAAGGCTCTGCTCCATTTGCAATGTATCCGTCACTTAAGAAAAATACCGGAATCATATGCTCCAATGCAATGCGGCAAGCTTCATAAGCTAATGTGAAACAATCGGAAGGTGATTGTGCTGCTAAAATAACAACAGGACATTCACCGTTTCTTCCATAATAGGATTGGAGTAAATCTGATTGTTCTGTTTTGGTTGGTAAACCGGTACTAGGTCCGGCACGTTGCACGTTTACGATCACCAACGGTAATTCCAGCATCGTAGCCAAACCGATAGCTTCTGTTTTCAATGCAATACCGGGGCCCGAAGAACCTGTAATAGCTAAATGTCCTCCAAATGCCGAACCAATAGCCGCACAAATACCGGCAATTTCATCTTCCGCCTGAAAGGTTTTGATGTTGAAATTTTTATATTTTGATAACTCATGCAACACGTCCGATGCAGGAGTGATAGGATACGTTCCGTAGAATAGCGGTAGGGTAGATTTTACTGAAGCCGCAATCAATCCGTAAGCAGTGGCTTGGTTCCCCATAATGCTGCGGTAAATACCGGGTTCCATTTTTGCAGGCTCAACATTGTAGCGTTGTGCAAACATTTCAGTGGTTTCGCCATAGCTCCAGCCTGCTTGCAATACTTTAATATTGGCATTGGCAACAGCCTGATTTTTCTTGAATTTGCTGGAGATGAACTCAACGGTATTTTCAATCGGACGATGGTACATCCAATACAATAAACCGAGTACAAACATGTTTTTGCAGCGGTCAATTTCCTTCGTACCCAATCCACTGTCGGCAAGGGCTGCGCGGGTAATTTTAGTAACGTCAATCTCTTTAACGTCATATCCTTCCAGACTTCCGTCTTTTAATGGATTCTTATCTTCGGGCACATTGGCCAGACGCATATTTTTAGCATCAAAACCATCGGTATTGACGATAATCACACCACCTTTTTTCAGGTTTCGGATATTAGCTTTTAAGGCCGCCACATTCATGGCAACCAGCACATCGCTTTCGTCACCCGGAGTGTTAATTTTGGTTGAACCAAAATGAATCTGGTATCCCGAAACACCGGCAAGTGTTCCGATAGGAGCCCTGATTTCGGCAGGGAAATCAGGAAACGTTGCTAAATCATTTCCAAATAGCGCGGCAGCATTGGTGAACTGGGTTCCGGTTAATTGCATTCCGTCTCCCGAATCGCCTGCAAATCGTATAACTACCGACTCTAGGGTTGTATCTGTTGTACTCATTTCTCGTAAATAATGGAATCACAATATTAACATTTAAGCGGTAAAAAAAACGAATAACCGTTAGGATTAATCCGGGGTTGATAAACATCAGGAAAGACGGGCGATTGGAGTGGTAGGAAATAACGAATTGGCTACTAAGTGAGTGTTATCTACACAACCTAGTGAATATTCTGTTAGAATATTCTAATACTATACTCCGTAATGTTATTGAGCATGAATATTGGGTATGAAATTTAATTCTCGTTAAGTGAATGATTTAACCAGTAAAACTCCAAGAATAATCAAGAAGTTTTACTGGCGGAGCACTTTGTTAGAAATTATTTCTTATTGCATTAGTATCAATCCATCCATTATTTGTATAAGTATAGAATAAGGAAGGAATTGATGAATTAATCTGAACACAATCAACCAATAGATTAACACCCCCATTTGCAGGGGACAAGCTGGCAGTTCCTACAGGATATGCAGAAAAGCCCGTAATAGCCGTATTCGTAAATTTTACTTCAACACTTGCATTATCATTTGTTGTTTTTATAATGCTAAAAAACCAGCCAAGCTGAATAAAACAACTGTCAAAAACGATAGAAGCGTGGGATTTATTTAAGCCCAAAAAAGTCAAATTAGCTTCTGTTGCTGGGTCTCCGGAATATTGAGGACTCATAATAAAATTAATGTTTCTGAAATAAAGTTTTGTATTCCCCAAAAGTATTATTTGACCAACAGCGGGTGACCATTCACTAGGAATTAGTGGCCAAGGGACATTTAAAAATACTAGATCCACAATTGAGCTATCGTCATAACCGGTTATTAGCAGGTCACAGTTTTCAATTGATACCTGTGAAGGGTCTTTTAAGACCGGGTGATAGCCTTCATATTTTTTCATTCGAATGCATCTTGCTGGATTAATCGTTGATTGATTTTGAACTCTGACTAATGCCTCATCAAATGTTTGAATTGCATCAGCTTCTGAAAATCCATAGTTTTCGTCATTTCCATTCATGCAATCAACGTAAACTGTTCCAATATTTGGTTTCAGATATATTTGTCCTCCGGAATAAATGCAATCATCCTGAAATTGAATCTGAGGAGCATAATATCTTTTAGTAAAGGCTGCAGTGGTGAATAGAATCGATCTTTGAGGAATTGAAGCATAGAGACTGAAAAGATAAGAATCAGGGACAAAAAGAACGTTTCCACCTGTTTGAGAATTTTGGATGGTCCCCGTTACATCTTTACCAAAATAATAGCCATAAGTGTTTTGAAACCCGGCAACTGTTAAATCATTAATAGTTATAAAACCGGC
>JAZKGH010000196.1:0-7667 GCA_040386055.1 Bacteroidota bacterium | reverse complement strand
TCTTATTACCGTCTAAAGTAGTCTTTGCAAAGTAATTTGAAGAAGAACAACTTTCTAAAAATGAAATCAGGGCCGCCCCACTCAGACATGCAACCCCGCATGTTTTCAAGAATTCTTTTCTATCCATACCTACAATGATTTTAAGAATTGCATAAGTGCATTTCGCTCCGCCTGAGATAGCTGCTGATATTTTTGAACACTGTTTGTGCCTTCACCCCCATGCAATAAGATGGCTTCTTCAATACTGGTTGCCCTTCCATCATGAAGCAAAAAGTATTTTCCACCTTGCGAAGCGGGCGATAATCCAAGTCCCCATAACGCGGGTGTACGCCATTCATATGTTTTAGCGCTTCCTTCTGTATAACCATCATCTAAGCCCGGACCCATATCGTGCAAAAGCAAATCGGTATACGGATGAAATTCCTTGTTGGAAAGTGCTGCAACAGGAGAAGAGCCTGTTTTTAATGTTTGCTTATGACAGCTTTCGCAGCCAATATTAATGAATACCTGCTTGCCTTGTTTCACTGCTTCATCATTTTGATTGCGTTGTATAGGTGCTTTTAAGGTTTGTAAATAAAACACCACATCATTTACGGTTTGGTTTGAAACTTCAGGATCAATTTCCAAATGAGAATACACATCATATGGCTCAAATGTGGAAGTGATACCCATGTCTTGATTGTAAGCATTCACTGTTTGATGTAACAAATTATATGCACCTGCTTTTTTACCAAACCTGCAGATATACTTACCACCTTGTGGAATAGCATTGGGGAATTCGATAAGATAAGCAGGATATTCTTTATAATTAGCCACCCCAGAAATGCCATCACCATTCGTATCATTTGGATCAGACATTGCAAGAATATCCGCATCTGAAACCAATTCGATAAAACCTAAACCTGTATTTGCAGGAGGTGTGAACTTCGATGACGTTGCTCCTGCAGGAATTTGCTCCGGTTCGAATCCGGGCAATGCCCTGTTTTGCAATTGAGGACCTCCCTGAGTCAAAAATTTATTTCCTGTTTCATCCGTTTGCCCGAATCGAGTAAGCGTGGTAGATGGATGTCCTTTTCCATCTCCGGCATGACAACTACCGCAACTTGAAGCAACAAAAATGGACCCTAGTCCGGTAGCAGCCGTAAATACTTCGTTATTGAATGCATCGTCCCCTCTCAAAAACTGAGCGGACTGAGCATTTGTGAGACCCTCAACCTGCCCATCCAACATTTCGTCATCATTGGGAGCACCCGGCAATACTTTTTCACACGCAACCATTGTTACAATCATGAGTGCAATGAAAATTATACTGTATACTGTTTTCATATTCAATATTTAAACCACAAAGGTATGCTATAATTAGAAAAACAAAAATATATTTTTAGATTACCCTAAAAATATATTTAGATAAATAATTTTGGAATTATCCTTTATGTTTGGGGCATGAAAAAACTCTTCCTTGCAACGGCACTATTTTTTAGCCTTTCAACCGTCCTCTTCGCTCAAACCCAACACGAGGCTTTTGCCAAAGACAAGGAACTGCATACAGGATTATTAGCATATGATTTAAAAGAATTTGTAGATGAACCAGTGTTGTTCACCTGCGATACAGTGGAAAAAAAAGCTAATGCTGCACAACTTGCAGCATTAATGAGAACACATCTTCCTGTACTTAAAAATACAGTTATCAAGAAGGCTTCCGAAACCAATAATGGGTATGTTCAATCCTTCGGGATGTATCAGGGTGATGATGCCTTGTATTATGTTAGGTTCACACTCAATCCACTTTCAGGAAAACTGGAAGAGGTGGTTATTGAGAAAAATAATTAGCCGCCAAAACTATACGTGAGCACATAGCCGTCAATCGTTTCGATGTGTACCGGAAGATTTAGAATATAGTTATCCTTATGAATAGTTCCACTTGCCACAAATAGTTGAGAATTATATTCGAACGGATGAACATGCAGGTGTAATTTGAAATCAAGCTCCTTTTTACCATAATATTTATACAACGTTTCTTTAGCCGACCAAATAATGGTATTGTAAACTGTTGGGTTGGCTTCTCCGTATTGTTCATCGTCACGGATAAACTTATGCGCAACCCGCATCACCCGTTCATCAATCCGCTCAAGATCCAATGCTACCGCATGTGTGCGACTGATCATCACAGCAGCGTATTCGTATGAGTGGGTAATTGATATTGCGTAAGGTTTATGATCTATTGACAAGGATGGTTTATTGAATTCATCCTTATGCAATTCAATACTTTTTCCGGGATATAATTCTTGCAGCAATACCCTGCTTGCTAACCAGTGAATACTGCTATGGAGGTTTGTTCCATTATCAACAAGATTACCATTGAGCATAGCAAGCAACTCCTCTTTGGACTCTGATATTTTCCATAAGGCTAATACCGTATTTTCGTTTAGGTTTGTGCGCTGATTGATTGGCATGGATAAAATGAACGTTTCAAAAATAGCACATTTTAGCGGTCATAAAGGGAGTATCTTTTCACTTTGTGCCGGTTTACACGAACATACTTTTTTTAGCGGAGCCGATGATGGTTATGTAGTGGAGTGGAACATGGAAACCAAGGGTGACGGAAGACTGTTGGTGCAGGTAAATCGCCCCGTGTATACCATGTACCTTGACCGCGAACAACAATTGCTGTTATGTGGAACAGCCTCCGGTAATTTGCATGTTATTGATTTGACTGCACGTAAAGAAATTCGCAATATTGAGGCACATACGCTAGGTATTTTTGATATTCAGGCTATAGGCGATACCATTATAACAGCAGGTGGAAATGGCACCGTTTGTATCTGGAACAAACAAACACTTGAACTATTGCATGCCTTACCTGTATCTGATAAAAGTGCGCGTGTCATTGCAATACACCCAAACGGAAAAGAATTTGCTGTTGGCTTTAGTGATTACCATATTCGGATTTTTTCGACTGAAACGTTCAAACAACTTTTTGAACTGAAAGCACATACCAACTCCATATTTGCACTCTCTTATTCACCGGATGGAAAATTATTGTACAGCGGAGGCCGGGATGTTATGCTGAAGAGTTGGGACCTGCACAATGCTTTTGAAAACAAATTGGACATTGCCGCTCACACCCTTCACATCAATGCTCTTGCTTTTTCTCCAAATGAGAAACTCTACGCAACGGTAAGCATGGATAAAACCATTAAAATTTGGGATACTGCAACAGATGCCCTGTTGAAGGTAATTGACAAACTTCGCAATGAAGGGCATACAACTTCTGTAAACAAATTGCTTTGGATAAACGATAAAGAATTGATTACCTGCAGCGATGACAGAACGATAATGATGTGGAGAATTGAGACTTCGATAAACTCAGCCTGACAGTAAATCAAAGTATTGTCAGATTGCCCGATAGCTATCGGGGCATCGAAGCCCTCACGAATGATAACAGAATTTCTAATGAACATTGTAACGCTTCGATAAACTCAGCGTGACACAACACCAACAGCTAACAGCAAAAAGCTCTTCCTAATCTAAAGCCGGACGCGTATAGTAACCGGTACCGTTGTATTCACGTTTGCCGGGAGCTACTTTGCATTCCATGCTGCAAGCTCCTTCCATTTCTTCGGCACATGACTCGCACATACTAAACTGCTCATTGCAATCTACATTGGCACAATTTAAACTGCGTACAGTGGGTGTTCCACATTTCGAACAGTTTGCAATAGCCATGGGATTCACCTCATTTACGGGAACAGATACACGACCATCAAATACATATAATACGCCATCAAAATCTTTGCCTCCGGTATCTTTTGCATACCCAATAATTCCATTGTGCAACTGATACACATCTTTAAACCCTTCCTTTAATAAAAGAGCCGAGGCTTTCTCACACTTAATACCTCCTGTGCAGCAGGTAACAATCGTTTTATCTTTATATTTTTCGAGTTCGGCAATTTTTTCAGGAAACTCCCTGAAATTTTCCATATCGAGCGTTACCGAATTTTTGAAACGCCCTAAACGCGTTTCATAATTGGACCGCACGTCCAAAATCACTACATCTTTTCTATCTCTTAACGCTAAAAATTCCTCTCCACGAAGGTGTTTACCGGTTTCTCTATTGGGATCGATTACATTCGGATCACGCAATCCGCTGTGCACAATTTCGGTTTTGGCACGCACATGCATCCGGTTAAAGGTATGCCCATCATGTTCGTCAATTTTAAATTCAACTCCTGCAAACCGAGGATCGGCTTTCAAATCGTTCATATAACGCTCACAAACTTCTTTGGTACCACTCACCGTACCATTGATTCCTTCGTGTGCAATATATATGCGTCCCCTTAGTCCAATCTCTTTGCAATACTTGAGATGCAGGGCTGTATACTCCTCGGGATTGTCAATAGGAGTGTAATAATAATAAGCGAGTACCAAATAGTTTTTAGCTTCCATATGTAAGATGGATAGTTAGATTAGCCCGCAAAAATAGAGCATTCGGTTCAATAAAATATGATATAGGTCAAAACAAGCCTAGCGTATGAGTATTTTCACTACTTGTTTTTCTCCAATAGCATTAGTAAAACGTGCATAATAAATACCAATTGCCAAATCGCTGCAATCAAGTATTTGCTGGCCTTGCATCCTGATTACCTTTACCAGTTGGCCTCTATTATTAAGCATTTCCAGCTGCAATGATTCACCCACAAGAGTTTTCACCACAAACTGTCTATCACTACCGGCAAGAGGATATACTGTTTCAACAAATGATGCTAGTGGATTTTCGTATCCTTTTACCATAACCACTTTTGAATATTCGTATGTTCCATCCTGATCCACAATTTTAATGCGATAATAGGTATTATAAGGATGATCATTTTTATCTGAATATACGTAGCTACTCTTTTGAGCTTTGCCTCCTTTACCATCCAATACATCAATTGTTTCGAAACTTGCATTCCAATCATACTTACGCTCAATCGCAAAACCCGAAACATCTTCCTCAGAAGCCGTTTGCCAATTCAGGTCAACCGTATTTTTATCCGAACGTTTTCCCTCGAATGTCAAAAGTGAAACAGGCAGCGCTATATTCGTTGGGCCCAAAATCTCAAAATCATCAATGGCTAGCCCTGCAGTCGTTGTATTGGCATCACTTGCAAATACAAATCTGAAGGCTACTTTACCATTTCCCTGCAAAGATGCTGTTGCATAACTTTTCGAAGTAAACGAACTATTTGTTGAATTAAAATAAGCCTGATTTTGTGTGAATGGTCTTCCTGTTGAAGTGTTTGAATAATCATACCAATTTGTTCCGGTGACGGTTGATAAGGGTATCCAGGTAACACCACTGTTAAGAGAGTATTCAACACGGTAACCATCATAGGTCAGCTCAAAAATATTTTTAGCATAAAACCTTACAGTATAAGTACCCGAAGCCGTAAAGTTAAAAGAAGGTGTATACAAATATGCAATTCCATTATCAGCATAAGTAGTTGTCGTTAATCCTGTAACCCAAGCGTTACTTCCACTCATCACCCCATTTTTACCTGTAACAGTTGAATTGCCTCGCTCAAAAGGTGTTCCTGAAGTTGTTACAGCTAAAAAATCTGCTGCATTCACTTCAAAATTACCTCCATTGGCCGGAGTATAAGGCACACCACGAGCCGGTAAAATCGTAATTGTTTTGGTAGCGATAGATGTTCCTCCATTAACAACCAATGTAACGGTGTACGTCCCTGCATTGGTGTAAACTTTAGTAGGATTAGTCAAAGTACTGCTCGTTGCATCTCCAAAATTCCAGAAATAGGTTGTTGCAAGTGTAGACGTATTCGTAAAATTGATTGTTGATGCCTCATATGAAAGTGGAACTGACATGGTAAAGGATGCTGTAGGTGTTGGTGGAATTCCAAAGGCATCTGTAGAAAACAATCCTCTTCCATGCGTGGCAACAATAACCCCTTTATCCGATTGACGCATTTTAAGCATGTCACACCTCACATTGGCCAACCCTGTGTTGGATGGCTGCCAATCAGTTGTTGCTCCATTAATTAAATCGGTTGTCCATACCCCTAGTTCAGTAGCAATCATTGCTTGTGCACTGTTATTAGGATTAAAGATTACCCAACGTACCGGCATATCCGGTAAATTACCCTCAATACTCGTCCAGTTTGTTCCACCATTTATCGATTCCCAAATATTTGTGACTCCAAAATTACTATATACAAGTATGATATGATTCTCATTTCCTTTCTCCACCTCAATACAAGAAACGTTACCTGCTGAAGGTGTTCCGAGGCTCACTCCTGCTTGGGTTCCGGTTACAGTGTTTGCACTATTTAGATATGCAACCCGGCCAGTGGTAGTACCAAAATAAACCCGGCCACCCACATTTGGTGAAATCTTCACATGACTTACAGTGCCCGAATTAAATGCTGTTACCGCAACTGTTGTTGTTGTTGTTCCCGTATGTGCATTATTCCAGCGTAAATAACTTCCCGCAGAGGTTGCGCCATACAAAATATTTAAACTATCATCATAATCAGTAGGATTGATAAATCGGCCGGTACTATTGGAAATCACATCGTTGAATGAAAAACCACCATCAGTTGACCGATAATAGTTGTTATAAACGTATGATGTAAACTGATACTGCGGCTGATCCTGATCAATATGACACAATGCGCCATCTCCTCCTGAAACCTCAGTGGTAGCATTTATTCCTGCAGTAGTGTATTGATGCGATCCATTATCCTGCGCGCCCGCCAGAAAATAATTATTTCCTGCCGTAGGGTGAATATCACAACCATAAAACTGAATAGTATTGTAGTTGGTTCCTTTATCAATTAGCGTAGGCATTGTCGCTCCTGCATTGGATGTGCGGTAAATACCTCCATCATTTCCAAAATAGGCAATATTGGTATCCGTTGGATGATAAGCAGCAAAGTGCTGATCGGCATGGGCATATTGAAAAGAGAATCCTCCATACCAGTGTGCTACCTGCTGCCAGGTAGTACCTCCATTAATCGTTCTGAATATATCAACGCCTCCAACATACACCTCTTGAGTATTTTTAGGATTCACACAAATCGATAAATCATACCATGCTTGTCCTCGCGAAAAATCAGTAGATGGAATTCCACTATCCGCATCCACCGGATATCCGGTTGTTTTCGCAAACGAAGCACCTGAGTTAGTACTTTTGATAATTCCTACAATGGTTTGGCTATTTTCAACCAATCCATAAATAACAGTTGAATCTCCGGGAGCTAAAGCAAGTTCTATCTCATTCTTATTGAATGCCGTTCCGGTGTATGTACTTGGAGTGGTCCATGTGGTTCCCAAATTATATGATTTATGAATGGTTCCGGTATTGCTTGAGCCATTTGACGTTGAAGCATAAAGTGTTCCCCATGCTGTCATTTCAATATCGTACACCCGATCTCCTCCGGCAGATGAAATCCCACTTCCCAACACTTTAGTGAAACTGACACCACCGTTTGACGATCGGTAAAGACCTGTGGTGGTGCACGCAAAAAGAGTATCACCCATACCTATAGTGAACACTTTATTGCAATAGTAATAATTGCTATTGTTAGTAGCAGAAAGTTGATTCCAGGAATTACCACCATCAATGCTTTTCCAAATTTTAAACTTAGACAATAATCCACTGGAGC